>NZ_CAJQQI010000147.1 GCF_905480415.1 uncultured Algibacter sp.
TTCTCAGTCAAAAACTATTACAGGATCAGTAACTGATGACGGGGGATTACCTTTACCTGGAGTTACCATTTTAGTTAAAAATTCAAAAAACTTAGGAGTGGCTACAGATTTTGATGGGAATTTTAGTATTACAATTCCTTCAACTAGTTCAAAAATTTTAGTATTTTCTTATTTAGGATATACAACCCAAGAGGTAAACGTTTCTAACACTTCAAATGTTAATTTAATAATGATTCCAGACCAAACACAATTAGATGAAGTTGTAGTGGTAGGTTATGGAACCGTACTTAAAAAAGATGTTACGGGAGCATTAACATCTGTGAAGGTTAAAGACAATGTTGCAAATCAATCAGGTACCATAGATCAACTATTACAAGGAAGAGCAGCTGGTGTTCAAGTAACTCAAAATGCAGGTGCTCCTGGGTCCGGTATTAGTGTAAAAATTAGAGGAACCAATAGCTTACGTGGAAATAATGAACCTCTTTATGTCATTGATGGTGTTATTATATCATCAGCCGGAGAAGATGTAATTGCTGCCGGTGGTGTGGGTAATTCAGGGCAAGAAACTCAAAATGGGTTAAATGGTATAAATCCGCGTGATATTGAAAGCATTCAAGTTTTAAAAGATGCATCCGCAACGGCTATTTATGGTTCTAGAGGAGCTAACGGAGTCGTATTAATAACCACTAAAAAAGGTGTTAAAGGGAAAGTAAAAATCAAATCCTTTATAACAACGTCTATAAGAACTATTGATAAAAAATATGATGTTTTGGACGGTATTGGCTATGCTAATTATCAAAATGAAATGGCGTTACTTAATGGTCTTAATCCTCGATTCCAAATAGATGGTTCTCAAATATTTGGAATTACTTATGATACAGCAGGTAATCCAAATGTATCAAATAGACCCGCTCAAATTTTAAATTGGCAAGATGAATTATACCGACAAGGATTTAGTACAAAAGTAGGTTTTTCAGCTTCTGGTGGTAGTGATAACGGAAATTATTATGTCTCTTTAGGTTTTGATGAACAAGAAGGTATTGTAAGTAATTCAGGCCTTAAAAGCAGTGATATCAGAATTAATTTAAATCAAGACCTTACAAATAAATTAAAATTACAAGCTAGGTTTAGTGCTTCTTTTAACGATATAAACTTTACCGAAGGTGGAGATTTAACTGGTGCCAACCAAAGTTTTGTTAGAAACGCTATTTTATTTAGACCCGTTATTACTGAAGAAATTGAAGATTTTGGAGAAGATTTAGAGGCTTCAAACCCGTATTCTTGGGTAAACGACTTTGAAGATGTATCTAAAGCAAAGCGGTACATCGCTTCTATAGGGCTTACCTATAAACTTCCTGTTAAAGGTTTAAGCTACCAACTAAAAGCAGGTGGTAATGTTAGAACTAAAGATAGAAGACGTTTTTATGGGTTAACAACATTTCAAGGTGCTAATGCCAATGGTGCATTGCAAATATCAACCTTAAACGTCACATCATATCAAATAAATAACTTTTTAAGGTTTAATAGAACATTTAACAGAAAACATAGAATAAATGCTACCGCAGGTGTAACTTATGATGTAAGAAATGTAGAGAATAGTATTTATGCAGTAGAAGATTTTGTTACAACTGAGCTTACTACACAGCAACCTTTTTTGGCTTCGGTAATTTCGCAGCCATTACGATATTTAAAATCTGATCAACAAATATTTTCTTTATTGGGTCGTTTAAACTACACTTTCAATAACAAGTACATACTTACAGCATCTTTTCGTAGAGATGGTGTTTCTAAATTCTCAAAAGAAAACAGATTTGGTTTCTTTCCGTCATTTGCATTAGCATGGAGACTTGATAATGAGAAGTTTATTAAAAATTTAAATATTTTTGAAGATTTAAAACTAAGAGCTGGTTGGGGTGAAATTGGGAACCATGGTATTGGGGCTTATGGTACTTTGTCTGATTATGGTATAAACGGACAGTTATACGGTACTCCTGGAAATGGAACCAGTGTACCTTTATCACTTAACAACGTTGCAAATCCGAACTTAACATGGGAAACTACGGAGCAATTAAATTTTGGATTAGATTTTACAACTAAAAACGATAGAATTTCGGGAAGTATTGATTTATATGACAAAACAACCAAAGATTTATTACAAAGGAGCCCAATTCCAACATCTTCAGGATTTAGAAGTATTCTTATCAATAGAGGAACAATTTCTAACAAAGGTTTGGAAGTAGCATTAAATATTGCTGCTGTTTCAACGGATGATTTTGAAATAAATATTGGTGGAAATATTGCATTTAATAAAACGAAGATAGAAACTCTAGGTATTCCTCTAGAGGATTTTTATATAGATGGAATTGCTCAACAACGGTCTTTTTATCTCGGTAATCAAATAAGCACAGGCCAGTATTTTAGATCACCTGCTAATGTGTTTGTTGAAGGGGAAGAAACCAGTCTTTTTTATGGTTTTGAAACTAATGGAATCTATCAAACAGAAGATACAGACCTTGTTGCTGGTGCTGTGCCAGGAGATGTAAGATTCGTAGATCAAAATGAAGATGGAGTTATTGATATTTTAGATAGAACTTTTATAGGAAATCCAAATCCTGATTTTGTTTATGGTTTTAATGTAAACTTTAAATTGAAAGGTTTTACTGCAAACTTTCTTTTTAATGGAGCTTATGGAAATGATATCGCGAACGGAAATTTAATTAAACTTAATAATGCTGAGGGATTAGGTACTAATATTAGCCCTAATGCGTATAACAATGCATGGAGACCAGATGCTCAATCAAACCTACATCCTAGATTAGGTTATGATGTGATATCTAATCAAGCAATCGGAATTTCTGACCGCATTATTGAAGATGGTAGTTATTTAAGATTAAATAACGTTACTATTGGTTACGATATTCCTGTAGAAAACAGTTCATTAATGGAACGTTTTAATGTATATATCGCTGGACAAAATTTATTTACTTGGACAGATTATAGTGGTTATAATCCAGAAGTTTCAAGCTTCTTACATAATGGTCTTATAAATGGAGTAGATTGGAACGGCGCACCAAATGCTAAAACTATTTTATTAGGGTTAAACATTAATTTCTAAGTACAATTGAATTATAAAAACAAAAAATAGAAACACATGAAAAATTTAAAATTTATTTTAGTATTGATTTTTGGTTTTTTGTCTAGTTCATGTAACTTAGATGAAGACCCAATATTTCTAGATACCACACTTTATGATAATCCAGATAGTGCAACCGCTGCTTTAGATGGGATTTATCAAAAGCTAACAACGTATGATTCAATGGAGAGACGTTATTGGGTTATAAACGGTTTTTCAGGACTCTTTATAACACATAGACAAGGGAATAGTGTTAACAATCCTCACAATAGTAGTTTAATGGCCTTGAACCCAATTCAAGATCAAGCTTCTGAAGCGTTTTGGAGAGGTTTGTATAGTGCAATTGCGCAAACAAATGCAGCTATTGAAAATATTACAGTAGTTGAAAACCCAATAACAAATGATGAATTACTTTTTAGCGATATAGCAGGACAAGCATACTTTGCGCGCGCTTGGGCATATTTTGATTTAACTCGACTTTTT
>NZ_CAJQQI010000148.1 GCF_905480415.1 uncultured Algibacter sp.
TCTTCGATGAAAATGGTAAGAATATGCCATGTACAGTAATCGAAGATGCTGGTCATACCGATTTTTTTTCCAATTAACCCAGACATAATTATTTATTTAATTTATTACTATTTGTTATTAACACTCAAGGCCGAAAATACGTTTCAGCCTTGAATTGTATTTTTACCGTTTTTCCTTTGCACGAAGCTTAGGACATGTAAGTTTATTACTAAACCTTGATTTCTACTTCAACACCACTTGGCAATTCAAGTTTCATTAACGCATCAATTGTTTTTGATGACGAAGAGTAAATATCTAATAACCTCTTATAAGAGCTTAATTGAAATTGTTCTCTTGATTTCTTGTTTACGTGTGGAGAACGTAATACAGTGAAAATTTTCTTGTGCGTTGGTAATGGAATTGGTCCAGTTACAACAGCTCCAGTACTTTTTACTGTTTTTACAATCTTATCAGCAGATTTATCTACTAAGTTAAAATCGTAAGACTTTAATTTTATTCTGATTTTTTGACTCATTTTCTTAACTTTTAAGATTGTTCTCCTTTAGCCGCTTTAATAACTTCTTCAGATATACTTGACGGTGTTTCAGCGTAGTGTGAAAATTCCATTGTTGACGTTGCACGACCTGATGATAGTGTTCTTAATGTTGTAACATAACCAAACATTTCTGATAGTGGTACAGTGGCTTTTACAGTTTTTGCACCTGCTCTATCACCCATATCACTCATTTGTCCACGACGACGATTTAAATCACCCACGATGTCACCCATATTTTCCTCAGGTGTAATAACCTCAAGCTTCATAATAGGTTCCATTATTACTGCCTTGGCAGCTCTTGCACAATTTTTAAATCCTAACTTTGCAGCTAATTCGAAAGATAACTGATCAGAATCCACATCATGATAAGATCCATCTCTCAATGTCACTTTCATAGAATCGATTTCATATCCTGCTAAAGGTCCATTAACCATAGCCATTTTAAATCCTTTCTCAATTGAAGGGATAAATTCTTTAGGAACGTTACCACCTTTAATTACAGATTCAAATTGAAGACCTACTACACCTTCATCTGCAGGCTCAACCGTAAATACGATATCAGCAAATTTTCCACGACCACCAGATTGTTTCTTATAAACTTCTCTATGATCAGCAGACTGTGTAATAGCTTCTTTATATTCAACTTGTGGTTGACCTTGATTTACTTCAACTTTAAACTCACGACGTAAACGATCAACAATAACATCTAAGTGAAGCTCACCCATTCCAGAGATAATAGTCTGTCCTGAAGCTTCATCTGAACGCACAGTAAACGTTGGATCTTCTTCAGCTAATTTAGCTAAGCCCATACCCAGTTTATCAACATCTGCTTTAGTTTTAGGTTCAACCGCAATACCAATTACTGGATCTGGGAAGTCCATAGACTCTAAAACAATAGGATGCTTTTCAGCCGACAAAGTATCTCCTGTTTTGATGGATTTAAATCCAACAGCAGCTCCAATATCTCCAGCTTCTATATAATCAATTGCATTTTGCTTGTTAGCGTGCATTTGATAAATACGTGAAATACGCTCTTTTTTACCTGAACGATTGTTTAACACATATGATCCTGCGTCTAAACGACCTGAATATGCTCTAAAAAATGCTAAACGACCTACAAAAGGATCTGTAGCAATTTTAAATGCTAAAGCAGCAAAAGGCTCCTTTACATCTGGCTTACGTAATTCTTCTTTATCTGTATCTGGATTAACACCCACAATACCTTCTTTATCCATAGGAGAAGGCAAATAACGACATACGGCATCTAATAAGAATTGTACCCCTTTATTTTTGAATGCAGAACCACAAATCATTGGAATGATAGCCATATCCATTACAGCAGCTCTAAGTGCATTATGCACTTCTTCCTCTGTAATAGAATCTTCATCTTCCATAAACTTCTCTAATAAGTTCTCGTCGTAGCTAGCTACTTCTTCAATAAGTTTACCACGTAAGATTCTTGACTCTTCTTTAAGCTCTTCAGGAATATCAACAACATCAAATGTTGCGCCCATACCTTCTTCATGCCATACAATAGCCCTATTCTTAACTAAATCGACAATACCCTTGAAGTTCTCTTCATCACCAATGTTCAAAACGATAGGCACTGCATTAGAGCCTAACATTTCTTTAACTTGGTTACAAACCATCATAAAATCAGATCCTTGACGGTCCATTTTATTTACGAAACCAATTCTTGGTACCTTATAGTTATCCGCTAGTCTCCAGTTAGTTTCTGATTGTGGCTCAACACCATCAACCGCACTAAACAAAAACACTAAACCATCAAGAACACGCAAAGAACGGTTTACTTCAACCGTAAAATCAACGTGACCTGGTGTGTCTATTATATTAAAGTGATATCCTTTTGTATCAGGCGTAGCTTTTCCATTATCAGTTGGAAAATCCCACTCACAAGTTGTTGCAGCCGAAGTAATTGTAATTCCTCTTTCCTGCTCTTGCTCCATCCAATCCATTGTTGCAGCACCATCATGTACTTCTCCAATTTTATGAGAAACCCCTGTATAATAAAGAATACGCTCTGTAGTAGTAGTTTTTCCTGCATCAATATGAGCAGCAATACCTATATTTCTAGTTAATTTTAAATTTCTTGCCATTTCCTATTAAAATCTAAAGTGAGAAAATGCCTTATTTGCTTCTGCCATTTTATGAGTATCCACTCTTTTTTTAACAGCTGCTCCTTCTTCTTTAGCTGCTGCTAAAATTTCTGAAGCTAAACGCAATGCCATAGATTTTTCGTTTCTTTTACGAGAATAGCTAATTAGCCATTTCATTGCCGTAGAAACTTTACGGTCTGGACGAATTTGCATTGGTATTTGAAATGTTGCTCCACCAACACGACGACTACGTACTTCTACGTGAGGCATCACATTTGATAAACCATCTTTCCAGACTTCTAATGCTGTTTTTTCTTCGTCAGTCTTTTTTGAATCTACAATGTCAATTGCATCATAGAATACTTTAAAAGCGACAGACTTTTTTCCATCCCACATCATCATGTTAACGAAACGAGTTACTAACTGGTCGTTAAAACGTGGATCCGGCAAAAGCGGTCTCTTTTTTGCTGCTCTTTTTCTCATGTCTTCTTCTTAAAGTTTTAATTACTTCTTAGGGCGTTTAGCACCATACTTAGATCTACGTTGCGTTCTACCTGAAACACCTGCTGTGTCTAAAGCACCACGTACAATGTGATATCTAACTCCTGGCAAATCTTTTACCCTTCCACCTCTAACCAATACTATCGAGTGCTCTTGCAGATTATGTCCTTCACCACCGATGTATGCGTTAACCTCGTTTCCGTTTGTTAAACGAACTCTTGCTACCTTACGCATTGCTGAGTTAGGTTTTTTAGGAGTCGTTGTGTAAACACGAGTACACACACCACGTCTTTGCGGACAAGAATCTAAAGCAGCCGATTTACTCTTCTTGGTTATTTTGGCTCTTCCTTTTCTTACTAATTGCGAAATTGTTGGCATATATAATATATATAAATTTTATTATCCTCTTTTTAAGAGGGCTGCAAAGGTAGAAATTAAAATGAATAATTCAAACCCTAATTGGTTAATTTTTAAGAGTTTTTAAAAAAAATAACATTAGCTATATTATTAGCCTAGATTTTCCGTTAGATTTACATAAAAATTAGCCAATAAAAACGTGATAAAAACGCCTTATTTCATCCTTATTGTATGTGTGCTTTTTTCAACGGAAGGGTTTTGTCAAGATTTATCCTTAAAAATTGAAGGCCAAAATAAAATTGAATCCAGTATTATAGATTCTTTGGGGTATTTAAAACTCCATACCGATTTTAAGTCCATCCAATCTGAAGTAGACCTTATAAACGCAGCACTTTTCAAAATAGGTTATATTGAAAATGAATTAAAGAGTTTAAAAAAAACAAACGACACAGCTTTCTATTCTCAAATTCATTTAAAAAACAAATTTAACACCATATATATAGACTACAATAAAAACAATATTGATACGTCTATTTTAAACTTGGTGTCAAAAGATGTGTTTGAAGATTATTTTATTCTGAAATTTTCTGAAGTTGAGAGTGCACTTAATTTTATTAATTCTGAAATTTCTAAAAAAGGATTTCCATTTTCTAAACTACAATTATCTAATATAACAATTAAAGACGCTTTTAATTTAAAAGCGATTTTAACTGTTAACGGCTTTGAAAAGAAAAGAATCATCAACGATATCGTTATTAAAGGTTATGAAAAATTTCCACGCTCGTATCTCAAACACTTTCTGAAAATAAAACCTAAGCAGGTTTTTGATTTAAATAGCATTAAAGAAAAAACCAGCCAATTAAATAATTTGAATTTCGCTAATGAGATTAAATCCCCCGAAGTATTATTTTCAAAAGATTCCACATCCTTATACCTGTATCTTAAAAAATCCAAAAGCAATGCTTTTGATGGCTTTTTAGGGTTTGGAAACAATGAAGACACCAACAAGCTAGAATTTGATGGTTATTTAAATTTAAACCTTGTTAATAATTTAAATTTTGGCGAATCATTTAGATTATTATATAAGAGTGATGAAAACGATCAAAAAACTTTTGAAACAGACGTCTCACTACCTTATCTATTTAACACACCTATTGGTGCAGACTTACTACTAAGGATTTTTAAAAGAGACTCCTCATTCACAACCGTTAATCAATCTGCTCGATTACATTATCAGATAAATTCTAAAAACAAAATGTATATTGGCATTGTTTCAACAGAATCGAACAATCTTCTTAACGAGAATATAAACCCCATTATATCAGATTACAAAACCCAACACTATACTATAGCCTATCAATATTTAAAATCACAATCCAACAATATCCTTTTTCCCATAAAATCTAAATTATATTTAGAAGCCGGCTTCGGAAAGAAAACAACGTCTACAAATTCAGAAAATCAAGCACAATACTCCATAGATGCCTTAAAGATATTCTTATTAAATAACAAAAATAGCTTCTTTATAAAGGTTAACGGCTCTAATTTGATAACGGATACCTACTTCGAGAATGAACTATTACGATTTGGAGGCATTAATTCTATAAGAGGATTTGAAGAAAACAGTCTCTTTGCCTCGCTATTTGGCGTAATAAATACAGAGTATAGATATCAACTAAACAATTCAATTTATTTACATACTATTATTGATGCTGGATATTTTGAAAACAAAATAACAAAATCTAAGGAAAAACTCTTCGGATACGGCTTTGGATTCGGAATTCTTACAAAAGCGGGACTATTACGATTTAATTATGCGAATGGAAAAACTGAGAATACCCAATTTAAACTCTCCAATTCTAAAATACACCTCAGTTTAACAGCTAATTTCTAGCCACATCTTGTCATTTTCTTAAAAATTTGGCCTTTTTCTTAAATTTTAACCCTTATTTATTGTTTTATTAACTTTTTATTATGATTTTTGACATTGACTAATTCAAATAATTATAAAATGAAAACAAAGTTTAGTGGAATTCTAACGCTATTACTAGCGTTTGTTGTGCAACTAACGTTTGCACAAGAAAAGACAATTTCAGGTACGGTATCAGATGGTTCTGGTTTACCTCTTCCTGGGGCAACTGTCTTAGTTAAGGGTACTTCTTCAGGTACATCTTCAGATTTTGATGGTAAATATTCAATTAATGTGGATCAAGGAGGTACTCTTGTATTCAGTTTTGTTGGTTATACTACTAAAGAAGTTGCGGTAGGTGCCTCAAATTCAATTAATGTAATTTTACAAGAGGATGCTGAAGCCTTAGAGGAAGTTGTAGTAACTGCCTTAGGTATCAAGCGAGAAGAAAAAGCCTTAGGTTATTCTGTACAAGGAATAAAAGGTGAAGGCATGACTGAAGCAAGGGAAAGTAACATTTCAAATGCATTAAGTGGAAAAATTGCCGGAGTACAAGTTACTGGTACATCTGGTAGTGTTGGTGCTTCATCTAGAATTGTATTAAGGGGTAACTCTTCAATTACTGGTAATAACGAACCGCTTTATGTTGTTGATGGAGTTCCTGTTGATAATAGAAGTTTTGGTAACGCTGGTTCTGGTGGTGGTGTTGATTTACCAAATGGTGCTGCAGACATTAACCCTGACGATATTGAATCTGTAACGGTTCTAAAAGGTCCTAATGCAGCTGCATTATACGGATTACGTGCAGGTAACGGTGTCATTGTTATTACAACGAAAAAAGGTAATGGATCTAAAAAGTTTGGTATTTCAGTTAATACAAACGTAACATTCTCTAATCCTTTACTTTTACCAGATTATCAAAATTCTTATGGACAAGGTGGTGATACTACTTACTTCGAATTTGTTGATGGTGCAAGTGGTGGTGCTGGTGATGGTGTAGATGAAAGTTGGGGTGCTCCTTTAGACGTTGGCCTTGAGTTTATCCAATGGAATTCTCAATTAAACGGAGGAAGAGCTTTACCATGGGTATCTCATCCAGATAATGTTAAAAACTTCTTAGATACTGGAGTTAACATATCTAATAATGTTTCATTTACTAATAATAACTTTAGGCTATCTATTGGTAACACAGATGAACAAGGTATGGTTCCTAATACAGAGTTAAAAAAGATTACTGTTGGTATTAGCGGTTCTTTAGAGCTTGGCGAGCGTATGACTGCTGGTGTGTCTCTAAACTACTTTAACACAGATAGTGATAATTTACCTATCTCTGGTTATAATAATGAAAATCCTTTCCAACAATTTATTTGGTCTGCAAGACAGGTTGATTTTCAAGAATTAAGAAACTGGGAAAGCTTTCCATTAGCGCCAGCGGGAACTGCTGCTGCAGGAACGCCTTTAAACTGGAATCATAACTTCCAAAACAATCCTTACTGGGTATTGGATACAAACAGAAACACTCTAGCTAAAGATCGTTTAATCGGTAATATAGATGTATCTTATCAACTAACAGATTGGTTATCATTTAGCCAAAAAATAGGTATCGATACTTACAGTCAGTTGGAAACTCAAAGACAAGCTGTTGGTAGTAATAATGCTCAGAATGGTAGTTATTTTGAAGTTCAAAGACGTTTTGAAGAAGTTAATGCAACATCTTTATTGTCTGTGAACAAACCAATATCTGAAGACTTTGGATTCTCTGCAAGTGTTGGTTTCCAGCATATGAATAGAAGATATAATTCTACTTCAGGTTTTCTTCCAGGCTTAGAATTACCTAATTTATATACACTTTCAAACCTACAAACAGGTGCAACTGCAAATGTGAGTAGCTTTTCAAGAAACCAGCAGATTAATAGTGTCTTTGGATTCGGTCAATTTTCATACAAAAATATGATATTTATTGACTTCACTGCAAGACAAGATTATGCAAGTATATTACCTGTTAAAAATAATTCATTCTTCTACCCTTCAGTAGCAACTTCTCTATTATTATCTGAGATGATTGATATGAAAGGAGCGAAAATTGATTTCTTAAAAATTAGAGGTGGTTGGTCTCAAGTAGGTAGTACAGGAGCTTTAGCACCTTACAACATTATTCCTACTTTTGGTTTAACTAACACTGGTTTTGGTAACCAAGGTTTCTTACCAAATACACAATTCAACCCGGAATTAAAAGCTGAGACAGTAACCGGTATAGAGTTTGGTTTAGATGCTAAATTATTTTCTAATAGACTACGCTTAAGTGCTACTTACTATGATCAACAAAGTGAGGATTTATTAGTTCCTATTCAAGTATCATCTTCAACAGGTTCTACAAACTCTTGGGATAATATTGCCGATATGAGTAATAAAGGTATTGAAATCCAATTAGGTGGTACAATAGTAAGAAGCGACGATTTTAGCTTTGATGTTGATGTAAACTTTGCTAAAAACGAAAACGAAGTTGTGTCATTAGGTGAACTAGATAGTTATGTTCTAGGAGGTCAATGGGGTGTTACACTTCAGGCTAGACCAGGTCAACCTTACGGTGTAATTGTTGGTCGTGATTTCGAAAGAACTCCTGATGGACAAGTTATCTATGAAAATGGTCTTCCAGCTATTGATCAGTCCCAACAAGTACTTGGAGATATTGCTCCAGACTTTACAGGTGGTGCGAACTTTACGCTTAGATATAAAAACTTAAGTTTCTCAACACTTATCGATGCCAAAATTGGTGGAGATGTGCACAGTATGACTTATGCTTGGGGTAGATATGCTGGTACTTTAGAAGAGTCTTTAGTTGGTAGAGAAACAGGTGTAGTTGGTAATGGTGTTAGAGCTGATGGAAATGGTGGATTTGTGACAAACGACGTTGTTGTTGGCGCACAATCTTTCAACCAAGCCTCTTACAGTAATAGTATTGAATCCAGTTCTGTATTTGATGCAAGTTATGTTAAACTAAGACAAATGACTTTAGGTTATAGTGTACCTTCTGAATTGCTTAAGAATTCACCTTTCGAAGCTGTTAAGTTTTCGATAGTAGGTAGAAACTTGGCGATTCTTTATAAGAAAGCTCCGCATATTGACCCAGAAACAGGGTTTAGTAGTTCAAATGGGAACCAAGGTCAAGAATTTGGTCAATACCCTTCAGCAAGAACTGTTGGTTTCAACATAAACTTAAAATTCTAAAAAAAAATCATGAAAAAATTTAAAATAATATTTTTAGCTCTTATCAGTATTTCATTCGCAACAAGTTGTGATGGGGACTTTGAAGAACTAAATAAAGACCCTAATAACCCAGTAGCTATTCCAGCTGATTTAGTATTGGGTTATGCACAAAGACAATTTAGCAATGCTACTTATGGCATGCAAAGAGGAGGAGACATGGGAGCTTGTTGGGCTCAATTATGGTCAAAAGTACAGTACAACGACGAAGCAAGATATGTACCACGTAGGGGTGTTATTGATGCCATATGGAACAATATCTACACATTAACCGTTTCTGAAGCGACAGCTATGTATGACTTAGCAGAAGCTGATGGAAACACAAACTTACAAGGTGTTGCGTTAGTAATGCAAGCTATAGGATATCAAACATTAACTGATCTCTATGGACCAATCCCTTATACTGAAGCTGTTAATGGTGCTATTTTAAAACCTGCTTACGATAGTGAAGAGGTTGTTTATGATGGTGTTATTGATTTATTAACACGTGCATCTTCTTTATTATCTAGTGGTACTGGAACTATTACAGCATCGTCTGATTTATATTATGGTGGTGATGCATCAAAGTGGTTGAAATTAGCAAATTCTTTAAAGTTTAGAGCTTTAATGAGAATTTCAGGAACCAAAAATGTGTCTTCAGAGTTAAGCGCTCTTTTAAGTGGTGGCCAAATGTTTTCTAGCAATGCAGATAGTGCTGAGTTAGTTTATCTTTCGGTAGCACCCGATGCAAATCCTATTTGGGAAACTGTTGTTGATGGAAATAGACCTGAATATAAAATAGGGTTAGCTTTAGTTGACATATTAGAAGGTTTAGGTGATCCTAGATTAGAGGCTTACGCATCGCCTAACGCTAGTGGCGATATTGTTGGTAAACCAGCTGGTTTTGGAAATCAAACACCACTGCCAAATGAAGAGTTAGGCTATACTTATGCTAATATTTCTGGTTTGGGTGATTTTTACTTACAACCTGAATTACCTGCGGTAATTATGTCTTACTCTCAATTAAGCTTTTTAATGGCAGAAGCTGCCAATGAAGGTTTTATATCTGGTGGAATACCAGCTGCTAAAAATTATTATTATCAAGGAATCACAGCTAACTTTAGCTGGAATGGACTTGATGCTGCTTCTTACATCGCTCAAGAGAACTTAAATTTTGCTTCTCAGTCAGACGGACGTAACAAGATAGCTACTCAAGAATGGATATCACTATTTAGTCAAGGTTTTGAAGCTTGGACTGAATGGAGAAGAACTAACATACCTGCACTTTTACCTGCAGCAGAAGGTGCTGAAAGTTCAATACCATCACGTCTTTATTATCCAACACTAGAAGCTTCTTTAAACAAAGAAAACTATGATTCTGCAGCTTCAAGTCTTGGTGGTGATTTATTAACATCGTCATTATTTTGGCAATAAAAAAAAAAGAAAAATTATGAAAACATTAAAAAAATTAATTTTAACGTTATTTGTATCAACCATGATTTTTTCATGTGTTGATGATGACAATGATGAATTGACTGGAAATGCTGCCGTTGGTGGCTATGTCGATGTCGGGAATCCTTTAATCAGTTATGTTGTTGGTAGTGGAAACACTTACGCAGCAGCAGGAGCTGTATTTCAAGGAGAAGTAACAACCGGTTTAATAAATGTGTATAACACATTTACTGATAACATGACGGGTCAAAGTAGTAATAGAACATTACTCAAAACTATTCAAGTTTCAGATTTAAGCATAGGTTCAACTGCTCAATTTGATTTAACATTTACTTATGAAGAATTAATTGCAGGATTAACTTTAGCCGGAAGTCCTCTGCCTAGTGATGATGGTGGATTGAATATCGGTGACTTCTGGATTTTAGAATATGAATCAGAAACTAGTGAAGGTAACACTCATAATAATTCCTCGACAACTAAGGTAGCTGTTGGAACACGTTATGCAGGAATATATTCGGTAGTAGAAAGTGAATATTGGAATTCAGGTAATTTTATTGGTAATTGGTCTGGAGGAGACAGAATTATTGAATCTGTTGATGCCACTACTTACAGACACGTAGGTTTAGCTTACTGGGATGATAATGAGTTTTTCTTTAGTGTTGATAATGATACTAACGTAATAACTGCATTTGATAAAGATTTAGAAGATGGTGATTTATTACTAAATGGGTCTCCAGTTATGACTTGTACCGGTGGTACTGGTGCTTTTGAATCAATAACTTGTGACGGTTCTACTTCACGTGCTATTCCTGATGATGCAAATGGTGAAGACGTTCTAGAATTTACAATAGGTTATTTCAGGGGTGTTGGAGCTACTAGAGAATTTTTTGAACGACTTGTAAAACAAGTAGACTAATTCACTTTAACAAAATATAATAAATATGAAAAATAATATATATAAAATAGCGTTGGTTCTAAGTGCTTTTGTCTTAGCCCTCGCTTGTGAAAATAGTGACGACCTAACTGGCGATAGCGTAGCTAAACCTTCAAGTCCAGCTTTATCGGTATCACTAGATTTTGCTAATAGTCAATCTCTAATAGAAACAGAAGCTGATTATGCATTTACAGTATCTTTAAGTCAACCACAGATAACAGCTGTAGTTGTATATCTTGAACTACAACCTAGTAGTACCGCAACTGAAGGTGATGATTTTTCATTTCCTCATTCTGTAAGAATTCCAGCTGGAGCAACTTCTGTTTCAGATGTGATTACTATACATACTGATGATTTAATTGAAGAAACAGAAACTGCCTCTATAAAAATAGGTACAGGCTTCGAATCTAACGTTACAGCTACAAATTCTGAAACAGTTACATTCAGTATTATGAATTATACTGATGGTGATTTAGCCGTTGGATTAGATTGGGCACTAGGCACAACAATTACTGATAATTTCGGAAACGAGATAGGCGTTTATGATGCTGGTGATTTACGTTTATTGTTAACTGATGGTACCAATGTTTTGGATGGAGCTGATGGTGGATCTGCAGAATCATATGTTTTAAGTGGTGCTGCTCCTGACGGAGTCTACTATATAGTATCTGATTTTTATGACGCTTATGATGTTCCTGTTGATTTTGATCTAACTCTTACTTTTGATCAGGCAGGTACTATTAACGGACAAACTCATTTTTTCCCTGCTGCTTTAAATAGCGCATCTTTATGTGGTGCAAATTTCGTTACTCTGGCAAAAATAACCAAAACAGGAACATCTTATGCTTTTGAGGAAGTAGGTGAACGTAATTTTGTGTCGAACACTTGGTCAGGTACTGACGTAATTGATGCATTTTCGGCTTCTGGATATGCCAGTGAAATTGTTAGTGATGTAGATTGTGATGGAACATTTTTAAGAGGAATCAACGCATCATGGATGTTAAACATCTGGGGTGAGGAAATAGTTGAAGAGGCTAACGTTTATTACACTGTTGATGGATCAGGAAATGTTACAATTGAATCTCAATATATCTTTACAACATTATATAGTGGAGCTCTATATCCTTATACAATTGATGCAACGGGAACGCTTGTAGGTGATACTCTAACTCTAAATTATAATTTAGACCAGGAAGGTTTTGCTGTAGATGATTGGATGTTAGCAAATGGCTATATGGCTCAAGATTATTTCATAGCCACTGTTACTAAAGACTAATTTTAAAATAAATCAAATATTTTAAAAAGCCACTCTAAATATAGAGTGGCTTTTTTTTTAATACTAGTTTACATATTTATCGAATTGGTGTTCATTTTTTGTATCTTCCAAAAAAAAAAAAATGAAAAAAACAACATTACTCTTAATTGGGTTGGTATTTGTATCACTATGTGCTACCTCTCAAGAAAACACCCAAAAAGCAATTAATGATTTTGCGAAGAAATCACAAGCAAAGATTTCATTTAATAAAAATTTAGAAACTCCTAATTTTATTAAATTTCCGCTAAATAAGGCATATACCCTAGCGGGAAAAAGTTTGAAGGAAAAAGCTAATAACTTTTTATCTCAAAATAAATCTATGTATGCCATTGCCGATGCAAATGAATCATTAAAAGATGGTATTGCTAAAACAGACAACTACGGTTTAAAACAGTACACAGTAAAGCAATATTTTAAAGGTGTACCAGTTTTTGATTCTGAACTTCGTTTTCATTTTGATAAAAATGAAAATTTGACCTCTATAAATGGCACTATTATTTCGGATATTAATGTAAACCCCGTTCCAAGGTTATCCAAAACTGAAAGTGCGACTATTGCCATAAATCTTGTTAAAAATCAAAACATAAACTATTCAGGTGAACCTTTAAAAACTATAACAAATAAGTTATTAATATTTCCAAAAGGTTTAGTTCAAGGAAATGTTACTGCAAAACATCTAGCCTACAGAATTGAAGTAAGAAATGACGTAGACGTGAGAGAATATTTATTTATTGATGCGCATACTGGTAAATTGGTTGAACAATTTACTGGAATAGCACATGCTTTAAACAGAAGTTTATATGAAGAAAATCTTGCTAACCAAAGATACTCTGAAGGTGGATCAACTTTCTTTCTAAGTCAATGGGGGAAAAATGAAGTAGCAGCAGCAGGTCATATGTATTATTTATTTTTTAATGCCTTTGGTGTTGACTCCTATGATAATGCAGGTGCTGAAATGATAACTATAAATAACAATCCAAATATTAATTGTCCTAATGCTACTTGGAATGGTGTCTCTGCTAATTATTGTGATGGTACTGCATCAGACGACGTTGTAGCGCATGAATGGGGGCATGCTTATACTCAATATAATAGTAATTTAGTTTATGCTTATGAATCTGGCGCTTTAAATGAGTCCTTTTCAGATGTATGGGGTGAAACAGTAGATTTACTTAATGATTATGAAGATGAGGGCGAAAATCTTAACCTGCGTTCCAACTCACGTAGTTCGGTTCGTTGGAAGATGGGCGAAGATGCATCTGCTTTTAACGGAGCTATTCGAGATATGTGGGATCCAAAAAAAAATGGTGATCCAGATAAGGTTACTGCTAGCAACTTTTGGTGTGACTCCGGAGATAACGGTGGTGTACACATTAATTCAGGAATACCAAATCACGCATATGCATTACTTGTAGATGGAGGCATATTTAATGGGCAAACCATAACTGGTCTAGGTTTTACCAAGGCAGCACATATATTCTTTAGAGCGCAAAGCGAATATTTGACTAGCACAAGCGGTTTTGCCGATTTTGCTGATGCTATTGAAGCATCTTGTAATGATTTAATTGGTATTAATTTAGAGGGTATATCTATGACGTCCACACCGGCGGGTCCATCGGGTGAAATAATAACTGCAGCAGATTTAACACAAGTTACAAATACTTTAATAGCTGTTGAATTGCGTACAGACAATCTATGTGTTTATGAAACTATACTTGGGCCTTCAACTGCTTTATGTGGAGCTGCAATGTCTAACCCTGTTTTCTTAGAAGATTGGGAAAGTGGACTTGGTGCCTGGACAGTCTCACAACTTCCTGTAGATCCTTCTACTTGGTTTCCTCGAGATTGGACTGTAGTAGGTAATTTACCAAATGGCAGAGCAGGACAAGCTATATATGCAAAAGGGGACTTAGTTGGAGATAATTGTGGTGGTACAGATTTTGAAAACGGCATAATACGTTTAGAAAGCCCAAGCATAACTATGCCAAACTATACTAGTGGAACTTTTAGTTTAGCCTTTAACCATAGTGCTACTATTGAAGAAAATTTTGATGGAGGAAACATTAAATACAGTTTAGATAATGGTATTACTTGGGATATTATACCTGGATCAGCATTTACTGAAAATGCATACAACATGACACTCAATAATTCTTCTGATAATACCAACCCAATGAAGGGTGAAGAAGCTTTTTCTGGAATGGATGAAGGACCGGGAGTTAGTGAAAGTGAATGGGGCCAAAGTACTATTGATTTATCTGCTATAGGCGTTACCGCTAATTCTACTTTGAAATTGAGATGGGAATTTGGCACTGATGAATGTAATGGCCCCATAGGCTGGTTTGTAGACGAGATTGTTATTTATAACTGTTCTGAAGCGTTATCAATTAATGACTTTGACTTTTTAGATAATAATATTAGTATTTACCCTAACCCGTCTTCTGGTATTTTTAATATTAAAATGAAAAGCATTTCAGATTTCCAATATAATATTTATGATATTACTGGAAAAGAGATGACTGCTAGAACAGAGGTAATGAATAATACGTTTCAATTAGATTTAAGTACATATTCAAAAGGGATTTACTTCTTTAAAGTGTACTCTAGTGAAGGTGCAATTACTCAAAAATTAATTGTGCAATAATAATATAGTTATTTTTTAAACTACTAAAAGAGACTGATTTATCAGTCTCTTTTTTTATACCTTTACCCCAATGGAAAATGAAACACAAATATTCGGAATACGAGCTATTATAGAAGCTGTAAATGCTGGTAAAACCATTGATAAAGTATTTCTGCAAAAAGGGCTTAAGGGCGAATTATTTGGCGAATTAGAATCTGTTTTAAGGAAAAACAGTATTAATTCATCTTATGTTCCTGTTGAAAAACTGAATAGGTTAACCAATAAAAACCATCAAGGGGCGGTTGCTCAAATATCGCCTATTGAATTTCACGACATGGAAACTCTAGTTGTCAATGTTATGGAATCTGGGAAAACACCACTTTTTCTTTTACTAGATCAATTAAGTGATGTTAGAAATTTTGGTGCTATTATCAGAACTGCAGAATGTACTGGTGTTGATGGTATTATTATTCAAAAAAAAGGTGGAGCACCTGTTAATGGCGATACCATTAAAACAAGTGCTGGTGCTGTTTTTAAAATTCCGATTTGTAAAGTAGACCATATAAAAGATGCCGTATTTTACATGCAGGCCTCTGGTATAAAAGTTATTGCTGCTACCGAAAAAACAAAAGACACGTTATATGATGTTTCATTTGTTGAACCTTGTGCTATAATCATGGGATCTGAGGGTAGAGGTATAAACCCTTCTACTTTAAAGGTTGTAGATGCCAAAGCTAAACTGCCATTGCTGGGTGATATTGAATCTTTAAATGTTTCTGTAGCTTGTGGTGCCTTTTTATATGAAGTGGTAAGACAACGAATGAAGTAGATAGTCGCAGTTTTCAGTCTCAGTTGTTCTCATTAATTTTTAGAACAAAACTTATTGAACCTGTTTTCCATTAATCTTTCTCAGGATTTTTTTTGTAGGTATAACTTATATTGAGTTGCTTCTCCTCTATTTCGGGCTCAACAGTTTCTATAAAATTTCCGTCTTCATCAAAATGTTTTAAAAAAGGATCGTTTTCTTCGTTATAGTTTTCGTGTTCCCAAACATACTTTTTAGGTTTTGCAATTTCTTTTCTAAAAATTAAAGCAAATAACAACCCTGTTATTAAACCTGCCATGTGGCCTTCCCAAGAAATACCTTTTTCTATGGGTAAGGTATACCAAATCATACTCCCATAAAGAAATATAACCATAAGCGATAAGGCTATAAGTCTATAATGTTTTGCAAAAACACCTTTAAAGAATGTAAAACTGACTAAAACATAAATAAGACCACTTATCCCGATATGATAAGATGGTCTGCCCATGCACCAAGTAAGAAAACCAGATAATAAAATACCTAAAAGAATGACTTTCCAAGCGATGTGCCTATAGAAGTAAAACAATGCCGTAGATAAGACAAATAAAGGCACCGTGTTATGATAAATATGTTTGATATCGCCATGAATAAACGGGCTTAATAAAACGCCTCTTAAACCTTTTAAAGTTTGTGGAAATACACCATACTTACTAAAGTTGTAACCAAAACGCACCTCGAACCAGAATACCAACCAAATAATGAGTACAAAAAATACGGGGTACGCCACTACACCCGTTGAGAATTTAAAATGTTCTTTGTTTTTCATTATACTAAATGTAGCAAATTGTTATCCAACTTTTGGTTTTGTGCTAAATTGGCAGATAAGCACTCAATATTCTCGCGTGAGGCCTGCCTGGCGGTAGGCAGGGATTGAACGGTATGTTTGAAATCCTTTTTATTCCTTTAAAACCAAAAGATTGAGTGTCGAAATATTTATATTCATGAGTTCTTTAATTTAAAAATTTAAACCAACGAGTAAAGCTCGACCTTACTTTTCTGTAAGGACACGTCCAAAACTTAAATAATTTCGTGTAATTTTACATTCATGGATATGAATGCCCCTTTAGCGGAACGGTTACGACCAAAAACCTTAAAAGACTACGTGAGTCAAGCACACTTGGTAGGCAAAGATGGTGCATTAACCCAACACATAAAGCAAGGCTTAATACCTTCCATGATTTTTTGGGGACCTCCTGGAACAGGTAAAACAACTTTAGCAAATATTATTGCAACTGAATCTGGGAGACCGTTTTATACTTTAAGTGCCATAAATTCTGGTGTTAAAGACATTAGAGAGGTTATTGATAAAGCAAAACAAAGTGGCGGATTGTTTACTACTAAAAACCCCATTTTGTTTATTGATGAAATCCATAGGTTTAGTAAATCTCAGCAAGATTCTTTATTGCAAGCTGTTGAAAAGGGTTGGATTACACTTATTGGTGCAACTACAGAAAATCCGAGTTTCGAGGTTATTTCAGCACTTTTATCGCGTTGCCAGGTTTATGTTTTAAATGCTTTTGATAAAACCGATTTAGAAACGCTTTTAAAGCGGGCTATTGAAACGGATGAACATATATCTAAAAAAAACATAACACTTAAGGAAACCACCGCCCTTTTAAAGCTATCTGGTGGTGACGCAAGAAAATTGCTTAACATTTTTGAGCTTTTAGTCAATTCGTACGATACCGATACTATTGAAATTACGGATGAAGACGTTTTACAAAAAATACAAAACAATATAGTTCGCTACGATAAAACTGGTGAGCAGCATTTTGATATTATTTCGGCATTTATAAAATCTATTCGTGGTAGCGATCCAAATGGTGCAGTATATTGGTTAGCACGCATGATTGAAGGTGGCGAAGATGTTAAGTTTATTGCACGCCGTTTATTGATATCGGCAAGCGAAGATATTGGGAACGCCAACCCTACGGCTTTGGTGATAGCTAATAACACTTTTCAAGCGGTTTCGACCATTGGTTTTCCGGAATCTAGAATTATTTTAAGTCAGTGTGCCACATATATGGCCTGTTCGCCCAAAAGTAATGCCGCATATATGGCTATCGGTAAGGCGCAGCAATTGGTTAAGCAAACTGGCGATTTAAGTGTGCCTCTAGAGGTTAGAAATGCACCTACCAAACTTATGAAAGAGTTGGGTTATGGCGACAATTACAAGTACGCACATAACTACGAAAATAATTTTGCACCTCAAGAATTTCTGCCAGACGAGATAAAAAACACGACATTTTACGAACCAGGGAATAACACTCGTGAAAACGCACATCGCGAATTTTTAAAACAACGCTGGAAAGATAAATACGATTATTAAATTTATTTGGGCGTTACCACAAGGGTCGGGCTTTCTCTACTCGCTTCCTCCCGCGTTGGCGAGCTCAAACATGTCGTACAATCCCTATCGCAAATTCACGTTATAAATAAAACTTAGAACTTAATATTTAATGGGTCTTGCTCTAGAGTACTACCAGAATAATATTCTATTACCCAATCATCTCCTTTTTTGTAAACCATAGCGTTTTTGCCTTCAACTAAAAACACATTTTTTAAATTGGTGTTCTTTATTCTGTATATCACTTTTGGCGAACTATCAACCAACTGAAATCCGTTTTCAATTTCTTGTGCATACAATACATTTGAGGCACCTTCAATAACAGTCCTTTTTTCTTCAGCTACCTTTCCTAGTATGTCTATCACTGGTTTTGGTTGCGCCACAACTACTTTTTGAGTTTTAACTATAGGTTTTTTAACTATAGCCAATTCAGCAACTTTTTCGTTTTTTAAGTTTTCTATTTCTTTTCTTAACTGTTGTATTTCTTCAGATACTTCATTCTTAACTCCGGGCTGCGCTGTGGTTCTAATCGAGGTTATATTTTCATTCGGCTCGTACTTATATGTTGTGGCTTCCAAATATTTAAAAGCATCGCGCAACGCCAGATTGAATGCCGTTTTATATTCTTTTTCTCTACTTTCTCCCAAAGGAGACGTGTATAAGACTTTGTCATTACAATCCTTAAGTTCTATTTTTAGTTTGGTTTTAAATAATCCAGATTCTTTTGTTACATCAGATTCTAAAGCTAAACATCTATTTAAAACTAAATCCTTAGGGTAATCTGAACCTTCCATTACCGCTTCAAAACCATACCTATTGAATAAAAATTTTGTCAGCGAATTCAAGTTATATTCGTCTTTCGCTTTCAAAAAATCAAACTTATTCGGCACAATAACATACTTATAACTATTTATAGTCACTTGAGAAAATACAGATGTTGCAATAAAACAGGTGAGTAGTATCGTAAAAAATTTAGTCTTCATGTTGTTGGTTTTTTATTCAATTCTATTTGTAAAGATACGTTACGCGCATTTATAAAATATCATTCATGTATTAGTAAAACTTACAGGTACTTCTTTAATTGTATTAAATTATCTATTTGCCTGATGCTATTATCTACAGTCTTGTTGTTCACATCGAAAAAAACAACATCCATACCAATATTTATTGCTCCTAAAATATCTGCTTCGTAACTATCCCCTATCATAACACTTTTACTTGCATTTGTATTAGCAAGGTCTAAAGCAAAATCAAAGATTAGAGGGTTTGGTTTTTTCACCCCAGCAATTTCAGAATTGGTAATGGTTTTAAAATAATGATCGATTTTAGAATGGCTCATCTTTTTATACTGCACCTCATCAAATCCGTTGGTTATAATATGTAAGTTATAATTTAGATTTAAGTAATCTAAAATTTCAAAGGTGTTTTCAAACAAATGGTTAAATGTAGATAAGTGTGTTATATAATCATCAGATAGCTTATACACTAAATCATCATTAGCTTCAAATTCAATAGCTTTAAAAGTTTCGTTTAATCTTCCATAACGTAAAGCACTTTTTTCTATTTTATCTTCTCTGTAAAGTCTCCAATACTTTAAATTAATGGGGACATAATGGGTTAAAAAATCATCAGCACTTACATCAACATTATTGATTTTAAAAATTTTTTCAAAAGTTAACGCAGAGTTTTTATCAAAATCCCAAAGCGTATGGTCTAAATCGAAGAACACATCTGTAATTCCTTTAAGCTTCATTTGGAGAATCTAATATTAAATTAAACAATTCTTTAAATCCATTCCATCTGTTATCTTCACCAAAAGTATAGTTGTGAAATACTGGCACGAACTCGCCATTAACTTGCTTTATCTCATGGATTATTTCATTTATAACTTTCTTTTTATCAAGTAACGATTTGTGTTTTAAAAGCGCATAATCCATTAGATGGTATGGGATAATTTTAAGTGGGGTTTGTACTTCGTAATCTAAATCGTAAAACAAAAAAGTTGAGCAAGATCCTGCTCTAAAACCAATGTGGCTTGCATAACCCATGGTATAATCTTCTTGTATTTCTAAATCAATTAAGTTTCTATAGGATTCTGGTAAATTCAGTTTTGAAAAAGATTGTCTCGACGCTTTTGTATTGGTATTTAAAATGTTATCCATTCTTACTTTTTCTTTCTTTAAAAGGGAAATATCCCCTAAGGCAAAATAAGATATTTTTAGTCCTACTTTACAATAATCACCAACATGTTTAATAAGAGAAACAAACTCTTTTTTATTCGGGTTTATCCCTTTATCATAAGTAGAATATCCTCCAATTAGAAAAAAGAAAATAAATTTAAAACGGGTGTGTTTCTGTCTATTAATTACATATTTAAAAGTATCAAAGGGGTCATGCCTAAATCCAAGCAGCACAGTAAACCGAGTGTATAAACTTCTAAGTCTCAACATTGAAACATCTTTAATGGCTCCACCTAAGGTTCGCATAATACCTTTTAACTTGTAGTTATAAGCACTTGGAACATCTATAATAGGTTTTATTTGGTATGCCCTTCTTGGGAATTCAAATTCTGGATACTGCTTTTGTAAAATATCTTTAAATTTATAGGCCCAAATATCTACAACAGGTTGATGCAAAAACCCTTTTTTATAAGCTAAACTTTCCGTGGCCGTAAAACGTCCATATTCATCTTTTACATGCGGTAAATACTCCTCATATCTTGATAATAAATAAAAGGAAGCCGAAAAAATATCAAAAGGCATCGCACTCTTCTCTCCAAGAGAAAAAAAGCACTTTGTATTACCCCAATCCTGAATATTAATTTCGATATCACTTAAGCCTTGTTCAAATAGAATCTCATGACTTTTAATGAAAAACTCATTACCTAATTGTTGCTTTGTATATGACATTTTTAGACTGTCGTGAGCAATAAAGGCTTCTATTTTGGTTGTAAAACTCACTTTAATACCTAGAACTCTAGTACAAATATGTTTAAAAACATATTTTAACCTAGGTGATATTTTATGGGTATATACTAAAAGCATTAAAGTATGGTTTCGTCAGCAAAACTAAAGTATGCTTTTTCTGTTATAATTAGGTGATCTAGAACTTTTATATCTAAACTTTGTGCAGCAGCTTTTAATTTTTGGGTAATTTGTTTATCCGCTTCACTAGGCTTTAATGTTCCAGATGGGTGATTGTGAGCTAATATTAATCCTGTGGCACCAACTTCTAAAGCATTTTTTAGTACCAAGCGCACATCAACCAAAGTGCCTGTTATACCGCCTTTACTTAATTGATTTTTTTGAATGACTTTATTAGAATTATTAACGTAGATAATCCAAAATTCTTCGTGCTGAAGTTCGCCAATAACAGGTTGCATGAGTTCAAAAACAGATGAGCTCGATGTAATCTTATTTTTTTCTAGGGCTTCTTCTCCCCTGCGTCGTCTTCCTAATTCTAAGGCTGCAATAATACTTATGGCTTTAGCTTCTCCAATACCCTTATATTCCATAAGTTGTTTAATGGAGAGTTTCCCTAAGGCACTTAAATTATTATTGGTATTGGCTAAAATACGTTTGCATAAATCTACAGCACTTTCTTGACGGTTACCTGAACCAATTAAAATAGCCACGAGCTCTGCATCGCTTAAAGCTGCTTTACCTTTATACAATAATTTTTCACGAGGTTGATCGTCTTGACTCCAGTTTTTTATCGAAAATGACGCTGGTTTTTCTTGCATTGGTTAAAGATAAATATTGAATACTTTACAAACAATAAAAATAGTAGTATATCTATTTATCTTTCTAATAGCAACTAAATAACTTGCTCATTTAGAGCATCGTTAGAATAAGACTTTAATAACTTATAAAGTTTTTCAGGATTAAATGGTTTACCCATAAATCCATTCATTTTATAGTGTTTAGTTTTTTCTTTAATATCGGTTTGAGCAAATGCCGTTAAGGCTATTATGGGAATATTTGCTTTAGATTTATCTGATATATTTCTAATAAATTTAGCCGTTTGATAACCATCTAAAACGGGCATCTGCAAGTCCATTAAAACCAAATCAAAATCGAAATTAGACCTTTCAAAAAACTTAAGAACTTCTTCGCCGTTTTCTGCTACTTTATAATTTACTTTCCATTTCAAAAAGAATCTTTTTAAAATAAGGACATTCATCTTATTGTCTTCTGCCACCAATACATTTATATTTAAGGGCTCATAGTTTGGCTGCATTTTTATCATAGCAGGCTCGTATAAGTTAAGCCTATTACTTACTTTATACCTAATTTCAAAAGAAAAAGTTGCTCCATTCCCTAACGTGCTTTCAACTACTAAATCACTATCCTGCAGGTTTAATAATTTTTTACTAATAGATAATCCAAGACCAGTACCTCCATATTTTATTGAAGTCTCGGAATTAGCTTGCATAAAGCTATCAAATATTGATTCTTGCCTGCTTTTTGATATTCCTATACCTGTATCCACAATACTAAACTTCAGACTAATCTTATTATTATTAATCCCTAAATTTTCAACGCTAAGAACAATGCTTCCTTTTTCAGTAAACTTCAGAGAGTTACTTAGTAAGTTTTTTACTATTTGAGTGAGTTTTAATTTATCACCAATAATATTATCTGGGAGATCATTTTCTTTTTTAACATTAAAAACCACACCTTTTTTCTCGGCCCTTAATTGAAAGTGAGATTTTATGTTTTCTAAAAAATAATGTAAGCTAAAATCTTTTTCTGTAACTTTTAATTTTCCGGATTTAATTTTATCAAAATCTAACAAATCATTTATGAGACCTAACAAATGTTCTCCAGAGTATTTTAAAGCCTTAAGATTCTCAACTTGCTCTGGCAAATAATCTTCCATTAATAGAATATTTGTTAATCCCGTAACGGCATTTAAAGGTGTTCTGATTTCATGAGACATCGTTGATAAAAACTCATCCTTAGATTTACTCGCTTTTTGTAACTCTACTTCTGTTTCTTTCAAGTCTGTGACGTCTATAATTGTGCCAATAAAGCCAGTTGGCAAATCATTATTATCTTTAATTAGTTTTGACTTTAACTCAAACCACATTAATTTATTATTAATTTTATACTTAAAAATAAATTCAATGCGCTTCCTTTTCTTAGAGAATAATTCTTGGAATTCTTTATTTCCTTCAATGTTTTTAGTAACTAAAAACTCTTTAAAATTTTTACCTAGTGTCTTTTCAATAGTAAATCCTGAATATTCGTTCCAGGCATTATTTAAAAACGTGAAATTCCCGTCTATGTCAGTTTCAAAGATAACCCCTCCAACATTATCCACTAAATTTTCTAATTTAGTTTTGGTCGTATCTCGTTCGTTAACTAATTTTTGATTTGCTGCAAAAAGTTCTTTTGAACTTTGTTCAAGAATATTTTCAATATGATAAATGTCCTTATCAAAACTCTTATAAGCATTATTAATTGTAGTTAAAAAATCGGCCATCCCGGGATTGTCCAAATCATTTAAGCCTGCTTTTTTAAGCTGGCGTTTTAAAAGTCTATGCAAATCATTATTTAACATTCTGAAAGTGTTGTTATTGTCATGGTTTGATTATGTAATTCGCAAGGTGAAAATTCTCCAAATGGGGCAATTTCACCATAGGAATAAAATCCTGTAATACATGGTTTATCGCCTATAACATCTCTTACTACTTCTACTTCTTCTTCTACCAATTGTTTTAAAACCAATCGTCTACCAACGCAACTAATAAGAATTGCTAACTCCGATGTTTCTTTTAAATTTTTATTTGCAGA
The DNA here is from genome assembly GCF_905480415.1 of uncultured Algibacter sp. Lineage (GTDB taxonomy): Bacteria > Bacteroidota > Bacteroidia > Flavobacteriales > Flavobacteriaceae > Algibacter_B. The sequence continues at coordinate 23,997 of NZ_CAJQQI010000148.1, forward strand.
AATTGCTGAATCTTCAGCCCCACTAATTAATCTATCTATGTTTGCTTTCATTAATCGAACATAAGAATCTTGGGGTATGTTACCAGCAAAAGTGAGACTTTGATCTTCCTCATTTATTGCTAAAATAGTTCTTACGAGCGGCGTTGTGTTTTTACTGTTTCTCATACTTAATGGAAAAAGCAATCCCGAACTAGGCAAATCATTTGCATATTCACCTAAAAATGATTTATAAATTTCTAAAGCTGGCATGCCATCCAACTCGTAAAGCACATTTTTATTCGATTTTGTTACCAATCTTTCAATCCCAAAACTATCCCATCCTCCTTTAGAGCTATATCCTACTTTTAAATCATCGCCATAAAAGCCAAGTCCTACTATAGTTTTATCAACTATTTTACCGTCATTAATTACAAACGTTTTATTAAAAGCTGAACCATCTGCTGCTAATCCGCCTGTAATGCTTACATGCGGTATTTTTGATTTTAAACCCGAGACTAAATCTGCACCATTAATGTTTAATCCATCACTTAAAACAATGACATGCTTTAAATCATTATCGTTAAGCTTATTAGCAATTTCCTCACCGGCTTTATAACTGCAATTCATATCCTTTATTTGAAAAGAAACCTTTTTTAATGTCGTTTTTTCTAGTTGAATAGCTGTTAATGAAATAGTTTTGTCTTTTACAGTGACATCTGATATCTCGCCAGCAGTAGAACATCCAATTATTGTAGATTTCGGATACTTAAGGTTTAGCGAAAGTAAAACGTCATCCTTTAAGTTAAAGTCTGGTGAAATAAATAATAAGAATAAATTAGCATCAATATGTATCGATTCTATCTGTTCAAACCAATTATTTTCGATTAATGATATTTGTTGAACTTTCATAATTGGGGATATTAACATTTCAATGATAAACATTTTATCAGTTAATTACAACATTTAATCGATAAAAAATATAAATAAGTAAGAAATAGAGTATGTTTTATGTTTTTTAATGAAATACATTTGTCGTAAATTTCAAAAGCAAGAGAATTAATAACTAAAATCATAAGAGTCCCCTTAGAGGAATTGACACACACTTTGAGCTACCCACCAAAACATCATCAAAACAACGATATCAATCACATGATTGAAGTGATTAAAACGTATCCTTTAGCTACCATAGTTTCAGTTAAAAATAACGAGCCACTAATAACACACTTGCCTTTAATTTATAATGATGATGGCAACCTTATTGGGCATATTGATATTTATAATCCGCAAGCTGAAGTTTTAAAAAATGATAACGATATCACTATTATTTTTTCGGGTCCACAATGTTATATTTCACCAAGTATATATACAACCAAACAATTACCAACTTGGAATTATATTAGAGTTCATTTAAAAGGAAAAGTAAAAGCTATTGAAAGTAAAGAAGCTTTAAAAAATTCTTTAATTACAATGACCGCCTTTCTTGAAGCACCAGATCATAAATATGTTTTAGATACTGATAATAAAAGAATGGAAGGCGCTTTAGACTACATAAAAATGTTTGAAATATCCATTGACTCTTGGGAAGGGAAGTTTAAACTCTCTCAGGATAAAAAACCACAGGATATTGAAAATGCTAGAACCGAATTGGTTCGAGCTAATCAAAAGAGTGTTGAGGCATTTTTAGAAAAGTGTTTTAAAAGGGAAACTTGACTTTATCAGACCAATTAGCTAACTTCGTAAAAAGCTCGAAAAAAAACTAATAGCCTCTTTGTCGGTCAATGATTATTAGCAATTATTAGACTTAAACGGGCGCTTAAGACTATGCAAAACAGAAGACTTAAAATATTATTTCCAATTATATTATTCATCTTGCTAATTCCATTTATAGCCATGCAATTTACCGATGAAGTAAATTGGACAGCAGCAGATTTTATAGTCGCGGGAGGTCTATTATTCGGAGCAGGATTGATATCCGAAATTGTAATTAGGAAAACAAAGAATAGAAAACACAAAATGGTTTTATTGGGCGCTATTTTTATTATCCTAATTCTAATTTGGATAGAACTAGCAGTTGGAATATTTGGAACTCCGTTTTCGGGCAATTAAATAAGATAGTAAAAACAAATTCGTAGCAAGATTTGAGTACAACAAGCCATCATGATGAACGCATAGCAAAAATGGTATTTGCCTCGGTTTATCCTCATTATGTTTCGAAAATAGAAAAAAAGTAGAACGAAAGAAGAATTGAATCAAGTAATTGAGTGGTTAACGGGATTTGATGAACACAAATTAGCGGACCTTATTGAAAAAAAAAGAAACATTTGAATCGGTCTTCAAGAAGGCCAAATTGAATCCAAATGCTCAATATATTACTGGCGTAATTTTTGGATATAGGGTCGAAGAAATTGAAAATTCGTTAACGCAACAGGCAAGGTATTTGGACAAGCTAGTAGATGAGTTAGCAAAAGGTCGTATGATGGATAAAATTTTATGAGTTGCATAAATTAAAAGTAGATCGACATAAATGATTCAAACTCTACTAAGAACATAGGCTATAAATAATTATAGACATGCCGTTTAGCGTTTTACAAAAAAACTACCCAATCAAACTGTTTCATCATTCAGCACTTGATGTGAAATCGACTATCACTTCATGAAAACAAATAAAATCCTGAATCAAGTTAAGGATGAAAAACTTAACGTATTAACTTTTTCACAGCTTCAAAATCCAATCCACCATAATTACCAGAACTCATTAAAAGCAACGCTTTCTCATCAAAGTTTTGTGAGAATAAAAAGTCTTTAAAATTGTCTGGATTGGTATAAATAATTAAATCCTCTCGCTGAAAAGCATTAGCGATTTGTTGGTGAGTTACTTCTTCAAGTTTTTTAATTTCTACAGCGTGTGGTGAATAAAATACCACAGCAACATCTGCGGCATCCAGTGCGCCGTTATATTCTTTTAAAAATTCAGCGTTTAAACTACTGTATGTATGCAACTCTAAACAAGCAACCAATGCTGTTAAAGAACAATATGAAAACAGAACTTTGG
>NZ_CAJQQI010000149.1 GCF_905480415.1 uncultured Algibacter sp.
CATATTACAGAAGTGAAACACATTGCAGTAGATTCTGTAGATTGTGGTGCACAAACTGATTCTTGGAATGAAACCATTATTCAACTATGGGAAAGCCCACTTGAATTGGGTAAAACAGAATATCTAACGGTTTTTAAAGCATCGTCTATTCTTAAAAAAGTAGGCACAATGAAACCTTATGATTTAGATTCTGAAGTAAAATTTGAATATAGTAATTCTAACTTTCATACAGCGCAATTATTTGTCAATGATTTTGAAATAAAAGAAGGAAATCTAATTGTTAAATTAGCTATTGAAAAAACAGATTGTAAAGCCAAAGAACTTTGTGGTGTTCCTGAAACTATAGAAAAATCAACTTCGACTTTAGAATCGTCTTGCGCTCCTGGAGGTGGCTGTTGTTAATTATATAATAAATGATGAAAGATAAAATATTATTTAAAACTATATCCAATGTAATAAATTCATTAGATATAGCTGTAATTTCTAAGGAAAGAAAAGTTATACTTAAGCCTTTAATAGATTATTTAAAAGATAAGATTAGTGCTAACAAATCTATTCGCTTAAATTTTATTTGTACACATAATTCACGTCGTAGTCATTTGTCTCAAATTTGGGCACAAACTATGGCTGCTTATTATAATATCAATAACGTATCCTGTTATTCCGGAGGGACAGAAGCAACTGCAATGTTTCCAAAAGTTGGAGAAACTCTGAAAAATCAAGGCTTCCAGATTGCTAAATTATCAGAAGAGAATAACCCTGTTTACAGTGTTAAATTTTCCAAAAACGAACCGTCTATAATAGCTTTTTCAAAGCAATTTAGTGATGGTTTTAATCCAACTTCTGACTTTGTAGCAATTATGACTTGCTCTTCAGCAGATAAAGCTTGCCCTATGGTATTTGGTTGTGATAAGCGTATAGCCATAACCTATGAAGATCCAAAAAAGTCTGATGGCACAGTGCAACAAACAGAAACCTATTTAAAAAGAAGTTTGCAAATAGCAACAGAAATGAAGTTTGTGTTTTCCAATGTAAATTAGTTAATAATACATACAGATTAAAGCATAGAACCCCATAGTGTTTGATTTTCAATGGCATTCTATTTATCTGAATTATTATTCTGGCTAGAAAATTTACTTTCTAATTCCGCCTGAAACTCTTCCATTACCGGGCGCACGGTACTTTCGGGCAAGTCGGCAATTTTAATATACATCAACCCATCAACTGAGTTATTAAATAAAGGATCAACATTAAAAGCAACCAAACGGGCATTTTGTTTAATGTATTTTTTTAGTAGAACAGGCAATCGCAAGGCTCCTGGTTCAATTTCATCAATAAATTTATCAAATTTGTTTAAATCGGCTGCGGCTTCGTCAAAAACAAAATCTTTATCAGCGTCTTTTAACTTCACTTTAAACTCCTTTTTAGGGTATACATATTGTGCAATATAAGGGTCGTAATAATGAGATTTCATAAACTCCACCATCAGTGATTTTGAGAAGTTTGAAAACTGATTGCTTATACTTACACCACCAATTAAATATTTATGTTCAGGAAAACGCAAGGTAGTATGCACAATACCTTTCCAAAGTAAAAATAAAGGCATGGGTTTTTGCTGGTATTCTTTTATGATAAAAGCACGACCCATTTCTATGGACTGACTCATCATTTTATACAATTCTGGTTCAAACCTAAATAAATTTTGAAGATAAAAGCCATCAATACCATAACGCTCAAAAATCTTTGAGCCAAGTCCCATTCTGTAGGCGCCTGCAAGTACTTTCTTGTCGTTATCCCACAAAAACATGTGATGGTAGTAATTATCAAATACATCTAAATCTATAGCTTCATTAGTGCCCTCGCCAACTTCTCTAAACGTAATTTCTCTTAAACGTCCAATTTCACGAAGCATGTTAGGCATTTTATCAGCTTGAGCCAAAAACACCTCATAATTTTTACTTTGTAAAAGTCTAGAATCGTTTTCCCTAAGCGCATCAACTTCTTTAATCATCAAGCTATTGTCAACGGGCGTTACAATATTTTTTGGGACTTTGGGTGTTTTTAAGGTAGACGAAATGTTATCTAAGATCTTAGATTTGTTTTCAAAAGTATTAGAAAGCATATAGGTTTTCCGTCTTAAAAACTCTGAAAAACCATCAAGAGATGTATGTTCTTTTTGATCATTTACAGAAATGGGTTTCCCTATTCTAACTTTAATAATTCTACGTTTTTGCGTAAGAACTTCTGAAGGTAATTTAGCAGTTCTAAAAGTGTCGCTTAACTTTGAAAGTTGATAAAACAGATTACTATTTTTAGCATGAAAATAAATGGGCACAACAGGCACTTCAGCTTTTTTGACCAGTTTCATGGCAGCTTCTTCCCAAGGCTTATCAACGACTAACTTACCATCTTTGTACGTTGAAACTTCTCCTGCTGGAAATAAACCTAGCGGATGTCCATCTCTTAAATGTAATATCGAATTTTTAAAACCAGCAATACTAGATTTTACATCCTTTCTGTCTTCAAAAGGATTTACAGGCATAATATAGGGTTTTAATGGGGCTATACGATGTAATAAAAAGTTGGCTATTATTTTAAAATCATCGCGTTGCTCGAGCATTAATTTTAATAATAAAATACCATCAATTCCACCCAAAGGATGGTTTGAAACGGTAATATAAGCGCCTTCTTTTGGAAGCCTTTTTAGGTCTTCTTCTGGAATTTCAAACTTAATTTTAAATTCATCTAAAATACTATCTAAAAAATCAATGTCTTTTAGATGTTTGTGCTTTTTATAAAACTTATTTAATGTCGATATTTTAAGAACTTTCATTAAAAGCCAACCAATAAATGTTCCTATAAAACCATATTTATCTAGCTGGATAGCCTTCGCAACTTCTTTTGCATTTACAAGGCCTATATCGTTCGGTTTACTCATGAGTGTAAATGTACTGAATAAACTATTTAGTTACTACTTGAACGGTTTCTTGAGTTAATTGTTTCAACAATACCGTTTTATCAGTTTCAATTTGATTTATGGCCGACTGATTGTAATGACGAATCGTATAAAGGGATACGTTTTTATCAGTGGTTACCTTAAATTTTGCTTTTAAATGATGCAAAAGTTTATCTAGGTTATTATAAATATCATCAACACAAACCGAAAAACTAATAGCAGAGTTTTGAATAACATCGACTTTCATTTTATAAGTGTGTAAAAGATTGAAAATTTCACCTATATTTTCTTCAACGATATATGAAAAATCTAGTGATGATAAAGAAATTAATACTTGATTTTTTTTCACAATGAAGCAAGGAATCATAGGGTCTAAAGTTGCATTTTTCCCTATTTGAGTTCCAGGTGCCTCGGGGTTTAAAAATGATTTTACATATAGAGGAATTTCCTTGCCTTGTAAAGGTTGCAATGTTTTTGGGTGAATAACCGATGCGCCATAAAATGCTAATTCTATAGCTTCTCGATATGATATTTTATTTAATAATTGTGCGTTTTCAAAATAACGAGGATCAGCATTTAAAACACCAGGGACATCTTTCCAAATAGTAACAAGTTCAGCATTTAAGCAATAAGCATAAATAGCAGCAGTATAGTCACTACCTTCTCTACCAAGTGTCGTTGTGAAATTGTTTTTGTCGCTGCCTAAAAATCCTTGAGTTATATTTAAAATAGAGGTGTTAAATTTTGATGAAATTAGACGTTGTGTTTCTTTCCAATCCACATTGGCGCGTCTATAATAATTGTCAGTTTTAATTTGATTTCTAACGTCTATCCAGTTGTTTTTTATGCCAATAGCGTTTAAGTATTCGCTAATTATTGTTGTGGATAGAAGTTCTCCAAAACCTATAACTTGGTCGTAAACAAAATTGTAATCAGGGGATTTATTGGTTTTTAAAAATCGATTTAACTCATCAAACAAGGTGTTAACTTTTTTGAAAGCGATATGGTTTACATTTTCAAATAAATCAAGTAAAATTTCATTATGATATTTTTTGACCTCCTGAAGTGAACTTTGTAATTCTTTTTTGTTTTCAAAATAGTTTTTTATTAACAGTTCGATGGCATTTGTAGTTTTTCCCATAGCAGAAACTACAATCAAAGTATTTTTTTGTCCAGTTTTATTTAAAACTGAAGCCAAATTTTTCACACCGTTTGCATCCTTTATTGATGCTCCACCAAATTTAAATACTTGCATATTATAATTTTGCTATATAATTTTTAATCCCAGTCTCATTTAGTTGAACAACATCCCAATCACGCATTACATTAGCGCCTTTTTGTTCGTAAAAGTTAATAGCGGGTTCATTCCAATCTATAACTTCCCAATTAATACGCTTGACACCTAAATCGTATCCGTATTGAACCACTTTATTTAAAAGTGCAGTTCCTAATCCTTTTCCTCGCATAGATTTACTAACGATTAAATCTTCTAAATGCAATATTTTACCTTTCCAAGTGGAGTAACGGTTGTAGATTAAAGCAATACCTTCAATTTTAGAATTTACATCGGCTACAAAACAATGAAATGCAGGGTGTTCTCCAAAGCCATCGTGTTTTAAATCATCAGCGGTAACCTCTACAGCATGAGGTTCTTTTTCAAACGTGGCTAATTCTTTAATTAAATGAAGCACTTGCGGCATATCATTTCTTGTCGCATTTCTAATAACGTAATCCATAGTTTTTATTATTCATCCAAATATAGTTTAAAGTTGAGTAATGGTGAAGTTTTAAATTTAGCGAAAACGTTGTAGTTCATTAAATTTTATTGATATTTGTTTAAATTTAACTGCAGTATTTATGTCTCACAAAAAGCAAACCTTAGGAGAATTTATAATTGAAAATCAATCTTCATTTCAATTTTCTTCTGGTGAATTATCAAGTCTAATAAATTCTATTCGATTGGCCGCAAAGGTTGTAAATCATGAGGTGAATAAAGCCGGGTTAGTCGATATTATTGGAGCAGTAGGCGACACAAATATCCAAGGTGAAGACCAGCAAAAGCTGGATGTTTATGCTAACGAAAAGTTTATTCAAACACTTACAAATAGAAATATTGTTTGTGGAATTGCGAGTGAGGAAGAAGATGATTTTATAGCTATTAATAGTCAAGATGAAAACCATCAAAATAAATATATTGTATTGATTGATCCTTTAGATGGGTCTTCTAATATAGATGTAAATGTTTCTGTAGGCACTATTTTTTCGATTTATAGACGTGTAACTCCTGTGGGGACACCAGTAACTATAGATGATTTTTTACAAAAAGGAAGTGAGCAAGTAGCTGCTGGTTATGTAGTCTATGGAACATCAACTATGTTAGTATATACTACTGGAGATGGTGTAAACGGGTTTACTTTGAACCCTGCAATAGGGTCTTTCTATTTGTCTCATCCAGACATGGAGTTTTCAGTTGACGGAAATATTTATTCTGTAAATGAAGGAAACTATATTCACTTTCCGCAAGGCATAAAAAATTATATTAAATATTGTCAATTAGAAGAAGAAGATAGACCATATACATCAAGATATATTGGTTCTTTAGTGTCCGATTTCCACAGGAATATGATTAAAGGAGGTATTTACTTATATCCTCAAAGTTCAAAAAATCCTAATGGTAAGTTACGTCTGTTATATGAATGTAACCCAATGGCTTTTCTGGCAGAACAAGCTAATGGAAAAGCTAGTGATGGATTTACAAGAACTATGGACGTAGAACCAACTGAATTGCATCAGCGTGTCCCTTTTATTTGCGGAAGTAAAAATATGGTTGACAAAGCTGAGGAGTTTATGCGGAATGTGTATTAAGCGAATAATAATCTAGATATAAAAAATGCGAACTGTTTAGTTCGCATTTTTTATTAAAATATTTTGATAAGTTACATAGCAACCAAATCGCCAGCAACATCTTTAGATGGTAAATTAGATTTGCCCATTAAATATAAATCTACCTGTCTTGCAGCTTCTCTACCTTCAGAAATAGCCCAAACAATTAAAGATTGACCACGACGCATATCACCAGCAGCAAATATGTTTGGAATATTAGTTTGATATTTTCCATACCCTGCTTTGTAGTTAGAGCGTGCATCAGTTTTAATTCCTAATTTATCAGAAAGTGTACTTTCGGGACCTGTAAAACCAAGCGCCAATAAAGCTAAATCACAGGGCCAAGTTTTTTCAGTACCTTCAATTTCTATAAGTTGAGGACGTTCACCTGGAACCATTTTCCACTCCACATTCACTGTTTTTAAAGCCGTTAATTTACCGTTCTCATCTTTTACAAACTCTTTAGTATTGATTAACCAGTTACGCTCAACGCCTTCCTTATGAGAAGAAGATGTTTTTAATTGTAATGGCCAAAAAGGCCAAGGTGTAGTTGGTGAACGATGTCCGGGGGGTTTTGGCATAATTTCAAAATTAACTACCGATTTAGCGCCTTGACGGTTGGAGGTTCCTATACAATCTGAACCCGTATCACCACCTCCAATTACGATGACATTTTTATCAGTTGCCATGATTTGGTTTTCTACCTTTTTTCCAAATAGCACTTTAGTTTGCTGTGTTAAGAAATCCATAGCTTGTACTACACCATCAGCATCAATACCAGGAGTTGGAAGACTACGTCTTTCTGTTGCACCACCACATAATACTATTGAATCGAATTTTTTTAGTTCTTCAACACTATAATTAACGCCAACGTTAACGTTAGTTTTAAATAGGATGCCTTCTGCTTCTAAAATAGCTAAACGACGATCTATAATTTCTTTTTCCATTTTGAAGTTAGGAATACCGTAACGTAATAATCCTCCAACTTCATCATCACGTTCAAAAACAGTTACTGTATGTCCAGCTCTATTTAATTGTTGTGCAGCAGCTAAACCAGCGGGTCCTGAGCCAATAACAGCAATAGTTTTACCTGTTCTAGTTTTTGGTGGTTGTGGTTTAATCCAGCCTTCTTTAAAAGCACGCTCAACAATATTTTTTTCAATATTTTCAATGGATACAGGGTCTTCTATAATACCTAATACACATGATTGCTCACATGGCGCAGGACATAAACGACCTGTAAACTCAGGAAAATTATTTGTTGAATGTAATATCCAAGACGCTTTTTGCCACTCACCTTGATGTACCATATGGTTGAAATCAGGAATTAAATTTCCTAAAGGGCAACCACTATGACAAAATGGAATACCACAATCCATACATCGTGAACCTTGTTTTTTTAGTTCGGGCTCGCTTAATGAGACCGTAAATTCTTTATAATGTTTTACACGATTTTCTACAGGCGTGTACGTTTCATCTTGTCTTTCAAATTCTTTAAATCCAGTTACTTTTCCCATGACACTATGCTGTTGTTAATTCTTCTACCATTGGTTCTTCAGTTTCTAAACGTTTCAAGGCACGTTTGTATTCAATTGGCATTACTTTTACGAAATTACTAAGACTCGTATCCCAGTCTGCTAATAGTTTTTTACCAAGACCACTATTTGTATAAAGTACATGCTTTTCAATAGTTTGTTTTAATTCTGCTGCATCATCATTTATGATATCCTCAAATTCGATAGACTCTGTATTGCATAATCCGTTTACAAACTTGTTATTAGGATCGTAAACATAAGCAATACCACCACTCATGCCAGCAGCAAAGTTTCTTCCAGTTTTTCCTAAAACTATAACTTTTCCACCGGTCATATATTCACAGCAGTGATCTCCAACACCTTCAACTACAGCTATTGCACCAGAGTTACGAACAGCAAAACGCTCGCCCGCAATTCCATTAATGTAAGCTTCCCCTTGAACAGCTCCAAATAAACAAACATTACCTACTATAATATTGTTCTCTGCAATAAAATCTGCTTTAGCGGGTTTTTTGATGATTAATTTTGCCCCAGATAAACCTTTGCCTAAATAATCATTGGTATTTCCTTCAACAGTAAATGTTAATCCGTGCGCTCCGAAAGCCCCAAAACTCTGTCCGGCAGAACCTGTAAAGTTGATGTTTAAGGTGTCTTCTGGTAAACCAAGATGACCATAAATTTTTGATATCTCATTACTAACTATAGCACCAACAGTACGGTTTATATTTTTAATTGAATACGCTAGAGTCATTTTTTCCTTTCTATATAAAGCTCTATGCGAATCTTTTAATATATCAAAATCTAAAACGTTTTCTAAGTTATGATCTTGTTTTTTAGTATTCTTAACTGTCAATTCTCTATAAGCGGCTGGTCTATGTAAAATACTAGATAAATCTAAACCTTTTGCTTTATAGTGCTTGATAGCATGATTAGCGTTTATTTTGTGTGTTTGTCCCACCATTTCATCTAGAGTTCTAAACCCTAATTGTGCCATAATGCCTCTTAATTCTTCCGCTATATAGAAGAAGAAATTAATAACGTGTTCTGGTGTGCCTTTAAAGTTTTTACGTAAATCTTTATCTTGAGTTGCAATACCTACAGGGCAAGTGTTTAAGTGACACTTACGCATCATAATACAACCTGAAGCGACTAAAGGAGCGGTAGCAAAACCAAATTCTTCAGCACCTAATAATGCTGCAATAGCGACGTCACGGCCTGTTTTTAACTGACCATCACATTCTACAACAATTCTACTTCTTAAGTTATTTAGCACTAACGTTTGTTGCGCTTCAGATAAACCTAGTTCCCAAGGTAATCCAGCGTGTTTTAGTGATGTTAAAGGAGAAGCTCCTGTTCCACCATCATATCCAGAAATTAAAACAACATCAGCTTTTGCTTTTGCAACACCAGCAGCAATTGTTCCAACACCAACTTCAGAAACTAATTTTACATTAATTCGAGCTTCTCGATTGGCATTTTTTAAATCAAATATTAATTGCGCTAGATCTTCAATAGAGTAAATATCGTGATGTGGTGGTGGAGAAATTAACCCCACAAATGGTGTAGAGTTACGTACCGCAGCAATCCAAGGGTATACTTTATATCCTGGTAATTGTCCACCTTCTCCAGGTTTAGCACCTTGTGCCATTTTTATTTGAATCTCTTTAGCATTCGTTAAGTAGTGTGAAGTCACTCCAAAACGACCTGACGCCACTTGTTTTATGGCCGAATTACGGCTGTCTCCATTAACGTCTTTTTGGAAACGCTTTCGGTCTTCGCCACCTTCTCCAGAATTAGATTTCCCTCCAATTCTGTTCATGGCTATGGCTAAATTCTCATGGGCTTCACGAGAAATAGAACCGTAAGACATAGCTCCGGTTTTAAATTTTTTCACAATCTCTGTCCATGGCTCTACTTCTTCTAAAGGAATAGGATCTAAGTTATCAAACTCAAATAAACCACGAATAGTCATTAAGTTTTCAGATTGCTCGTTTATGGCTTTTGCATACACATCGTAACTTGCCTGATCACTTAATCTAACAGCTTGCTGTAATTTTGAAACTGTAGTAGGGTTGAATAAGTGACGTTCGCCATTACGTCTCCATCTGTAATCGCCACCAATGTTCAATCCTAAATTTTTATCAATAGTATTGTCTGGATAGGCTTGTTTATAACGTTGGTCAATTTCTTTTTCTATTTCATATAAACCAATACCTTCTATTCTTGATGCGGTATAAGGGAAATATTTTTCAACAAATTGGGAATTAAATCCAACAATCTCGAAAATTTGAGAACCTCTATATGAATGTAGTGTAGAGATTCCAATTTTATTCATGATTTTTAAAATACCTTTTCCAATTGCTTTATTGAAATTATCGACTGCTTCTTGTTCATCCATGCCAGTTATGAAGCCATCTTTAACTTGCGTTCTTATAATTTCATTTACCATATATGGGTTGACTGCACTAGCACCATAACCAAATAAAGTAGCAAAATGATGCGGTTCACGAGGTTCTGCAGATTCAATAATAATATCGAAATAAGAACGCTTACGTAAACGATTCAACTGATGATTTACATAAGAACATGCTAATAACGCAGGGATAGGAGCTAAATCTTGATTTACACCTCTATCAGAAAGAATAATAATATTTGTTTTCCGTTCTAAAGCCTTTTCAATTTGAATGATGATATCATCAAGAGCATCTTCTAAACCATTCATTCCTTTAGCTTTTTGATAAAGTATTTGGATGGTTTCTGTTTTGAAACTTTCAATTTGAATAGTTCTTACTTTTTCTAAATCGGCATTTGAAATAACAGGGTTTTGAATTCTTAATTTTCTACACTGTCTTTCAGTGATACTGAAAATATTTCTGTCTTTCCCCAAATTCAAACTTATATCGGTAACAATCTCCTCACGAATACCATCTAAAGGTGGATTAGTAACTTGAGCAAATAGTTGTTTAAAGTAGTTTGAAATCAATTGAGGTCTATCGGATAAAACCGCTAAAGGCGTGTCAACTCCCATTGATCCTAGAGCTTCTTTACCAACAATGGCCATAGGGGTTATAACCTCTTGAATATCTTCAAACGTATAGTTGAATAAACGTTGTCGTGTCTTGATGTCAATAGTTTCAATTGGGCAAGTTTCATTTGTATAAGGAACATCCTTTAAATGTAAACGTGTTTTGTATAACCATTCTTTATAAGGTCTTTCAGAAACAATTTTACTTTTTATTTCTTCATCTTCAATAATTCGTCCTTTATTCATATCAACCAAGAACATTTTTCCTGGTTCTAATCTGCCGTGTTCTTTAACATCTTCTGGTGCTACATCTACAACACCAATTTCTGAAGACATAATGAGTTTACCACTTTTGGTAATCGTATATCTTGAAGGTCTTAGTCCGTTTCTATCTAATAAAGCGCCTATATAATCACCATCGGTAAATGGCACTGAAGCCGGGCCATCCCAGGGCTCCATAATACAGCCGTTATATTCGTAAAACGCTTTACGATCCTCAGACATGGTGGCATGTTTTTCCCAAGCTTCAGGAATCATCATCATCATGATTTCAGGAAGAGAACGGTCAGTATGTGTTAATAATTCAACGACCATATCCATGGAAGCTGAATCTGATTTCCCTGGTAAAATTATTGGGAATAATTTATCTATTTGCGGTCCGAAAACATCACTTCTCATAATTTCTTCACGAACACGCATTCTACTTACATTACCACGCAGGGTATTGATTTCACCATTCTGACACATAAAACGGAATGGTTGCGCCAATTCCCAGGTAGGCATCGTATTGGTAGAGAAACGTTGGTGCACCAGAGCCAAACGTGTAACTAGATCTATCTGCTGTAGATCCGTATAATATGGACCGATATCTTCGGGCATAATAATGCCTTTGTATATTAAGGTTGTTGTTGATAAACTCGGAACGTAAAAATAACCACTTTCAGAGATTTTCGATTCTCTAATAGCATGTTCAGTTATTTTTCTAGCGGCATATAATTTGGCTTTAAAAGTTGCTTCATCAATAGCTTTTGTTTTTCCAACAAATAGTTGTTCAATATTAGGCTCTGAGGCTAAGGCAATTTCTCCTAACTGCGAAGAGTCAACAGGTACTTGTCTCCATCCTAAAATCGATAGCCCTTGAGCTTTAACTTCATTTTCAAAAATTGTTTTACAAAAATCATATTGGTTAGTTACTTTAGGTAAAAACACCATACCAACAGCATACGCCCTTTGTTCGGGTATATTAAAATCGCAAACGCGTTTAAAATAGTCATGAGGGATATCAATTAATAAACCAGCGCCATCACCAGTTTTTCCATCAGCACTTACACCGCCACGGTGCTCTAATTTTACCAGAATTTCTAGAGCATCGTGTATGATTTGATTTGTCTTCTCGCCTTTAAGATTACAAATAAAACCTGCGCCACAGTTCTCATGTTCGAATTCGGGGGAATATAGTCCTTGTTTCTTCAGCATAATCAACAATTAATGAGTTTAACAACTTGAGTTGAATAGCTAAGGTACATTCTAGATTTTGAATTACAATAGGGTGAATTTCATTATTTCGATTTTAGAAGACATCAGCTTATAAAAATAATTATATATCAATATTAAACCAGTTTTCTAACAAATATTCAAACTAAAAGAATGCTGATATGTATATAGGAGTGAATTTGTGTTAAGAATTTATAGAATATATAAAAAGTATAATATGAATGGTCTAACAACATGGACAATAATTCGAATGATTATGTTGTTAAAATATCAAAATATCAAATATTAAACTTAATACCCTTAAAGAAATAGGGTAAAAATTGAATTATATATAAAAATAAATCAAATACCCCCATTTTTTATGGGGGTTAAAATTTTTTAATATAGTTTTGGGTCGTTCTTAAGAAAAGTTAGGTCTATAAATATTAAACTCAAAACAAAAACTAATCAAAATTTAGACCTACCTCATTAAAAAACTTAAAATGAAAACAATTATGAAAAAATTATTTACACTTTCAATGCTTTTTGTAGCAACATCCTTATTTGCTCAAGAAGAAGTAACAGAAAAAAAATTATCTATTACAGGTAGCATAGATGCTTATTACAGAGCTAATTTAAATGCTCCAAATGATCTTGAAAACTGGACTGCTCCAGGTTCTTCGTTTGCAAATTTACCTGGTTTTGCTTTAGGTATGGCTAACGTTGTTATGTCTTATGAAGGCGAAAAAACTGGTTTTGTTGCTGATTTAGTATTTGGACCAAGAGGTACTGATGCCATTTTTGCTTCTCCAATGTATTCTGCTACAGGGAATATCATTAACCAATTATATGCTTACTGGAATGTTAGTGAGTCCGTAACCTTAACCATGGGTAACTTTAATACTTTTTTAGGGTACGAAGTAATTTCTCCAACGGCTAATTTTAACTACAGCACATCTTATTTATTCTCTTATGGGCCATTTAGCCATACGGGTATTAAAGCGGATATTGCATTATCTGAAGATTTTAGTTTAATGTTAGGTGTTTTCAATGACACTGACTTAACAGAATTTAATCCAACAGGTGATTATGCATTTGGTGCTCAATTAGGATATGCTGGACAATACTTAAACTTTTTGTTAGACCCTTCTTTTACAGAAATAGATTTTACCGGTGGGTTTGATTTATCAGATGATTTCTTTTTAGGAATTAACGCTGCGTATTTAAGTCTTGAAGATGATGGTGGTGGATTTTCTGGTGTAGCATTATATCCTCAATTAGCAACTTCTGAGACTTTCACAATCGGATTAAGAGGTGAGTATTTTGTTGAAGATGGAGCTTTCGGAGCTATTGGATCAGGTGTTGAAGATACAAGTGTTTTTGCAGCGACTTTAACAGGTAGTTTTGCTATAGATAACTTAACAATCAAGCCAGAACTTAGATTAGATTCTGCTTCTGATGATTCGTTTTTAGACAACGATTTAGCTACAAGTAAAAGCTTAAGCTCATTTGTTTTAGCAGCTATCTATTCATTCTAAATACAGATAAAGACCATTCCTAAATAAATTATTTGGGAATGGTCTTTTACCAAATTAACTAATCAATAAAAACATATATAATATGAAGAAAATTGAAGCAATTATTAGAAAATCCAAATACAGTGCAGTTAGAAATGCATTGCATGAAGTTGGTGTAAACTTTTTCTCATACTGGGATGTAACGGGTTTAGGAAATGAAAAAGAAGGACACGTTTACCGCGGTGTGAGTTATAGCACTAGTGATATTCAACGAAGACATTTATCCATCGTTGTAAATGATGATTTTGAAGCAATAACTATTAAAGCAATCCTTGAGTCAGCAAATACTGGAGAGGTTGGAGATGGTAAATTATTCGTGTCAGATATCAACGAATGTTACAGAATACGAACAGGAGAAAAGGGTGGAAACACTTTAAAATAATAACATTAAAATAATTTAAATTATGGAAGGATTATTTACAGCTAATAACGTATGGATGATGGTTTGTACGGCACTCGTTTTCTTCATGCACACAGGTTTTGCATTTTTAGAAATTGGGTTAACAAGACAAAAGAATACAATTAATATTCTATTTAAGAATATCTTTATAATAACTGCTGGTCTGTTATTATATTACCTTATAGGTTTTAACTTAATGTACCCAGGATTTGCTGAAGGATCTTCAGGATTTTTTGAGTTTGCAGGATTTGGTATTGCACCACCTGAAAACGGAATGACACCAGAATATGCTGATGGTGGTTATACGTGGTGGACAGATTTCTTGTTCCAAGGGATGTTTGCTGCAACTGCTGCAACAATTGTTTCTGGAGCAGTTGCTGAACGTATTAAAATTGGACCATTTATGATATTTGTAATATTATATGTTGGTATTATATATCCATTAGCCGGATCATGGAAATGGGGTGGTGGATTCTTAGATATGAGAGAAACTCCTTTTTACGATTTTGCAGGTTCTACATTAGTGCACTCTGTTGGTGGTTGGGCTGCTTTAGTTGCAGTTTGGTTATTAGGGTCTCGTATAGGGAAGTTTAAAAACGGAAAACCACAAGCTATCCCCGGACATAACATTCCATTAGCAACTGCTGGTGTATTAGTGTTATGGTTAGGATGGTTTGGATTTAATGGAGGTTCAGTACTTTCTGCAGATCCAGAATTAACATCTATAACTTTAGTTACTACATGTTTAGCAGCTGCCGCTGGTGGTATAGTTGCTGCTTTAGTATCATTCTTAAAATATAAGAATTTAGATTTAACGATGTTCTTAAATGGTATTTTAGGTGGTTTAGTTGGTATTACTGCCGGTGCAGATCAAATGAGTCCAGAGGATGCTATTTTAATTGGAGCTATTGCTGGGGCAATAATAGTATTTGCAGTTAGCTTAGTTGATAGATTAAGATTAGATGATCCTGTTGGTGCTATTGCTGTGCACTTAGTTTGCGGTATATGGGGAACATTAGCAGTTGGTATTTTTGGAAATTTAGCTGGAATGGATCAATTTATTAGCCAGTTGGTTGGTATTGGATCTTATGCTGTTATATGTATTGCTTCATCATTTTTAATTTTATTCACACTAAAGAAAACAGTAGGAATTAGAGTTTCTGAAAAAGAAGAATTAGAAGGATTAGATTTACATGAACACGGAATGAGTGCTTACTCAGATTTTAGAATGAATGAGCATTAATCACTAAAAAATAGTTTAGTTAGTTAGTAAAAAGGATGTCTTGCACTGTGCAAGGCATCCTTTTTTGTTATAGAACCAATTAAAACATGTAAATACTTTAAAGTGGTACTAATATTTTTTAATTTTATAGAAACGATTAATAACGACATCATCATGAAGAAAATAGAAGCTATTATAAGAAAGTCGAAGTATAAATTAGTTAAAGACGCTCTTCATGAAGTTGGAGTTAATTTTTTTTCCTATTGGGATGTTACAGGAATAGGGAACGAAAAGGAAGGGCATGTGTATAGGGGTGTTTCATATAGTACAAATGATATTCAACGCAGGTACCTTTCAATTGTTGTAAATGATAGTTTTGCAGATGCGACAATTAAGGCTATTTTAAGTGCTGCAAGTACGGAAAATGTTGGTGATGGTAAGATTTTCGTTTCTGATATAGAAGAATGCTATAGAATTAGGACAGGCGAAAAAGGTGGAGATACTTTGAATTAGTAATTTTTTCAAAATCAAGAATATAAAAAAATGCTTATTCTGAGTATAGAATAAGCATTTTTTATAGTATAAAGTTTCTAGATTTAACTAAGCAGAATTTCTACTTGCGTTAATATTACCAAATAAAGAACGCGTTACAATTTTTTCGAATATCTTCTTTTCTTCATCATCATCAGCAACACCTGCTTTTTCTAATTCTTGAATCTTTTTAAGAGCATACTGTTGTATGGTTAGTAATGGCAGGACTATAGATTCTCGAACTTCAATTGATGCTTTTCCAGAAGGTTCATTCTCCATTAATTCTTCGTAGCCTGTTAGTTTAAGCAGTAATCTTTTAGTAGTAAGATATTCTGTATATATAATATTCCAGAATTCACCAAATTCTTCGTCTTTAGACATATACTTTGTTAAATCGAAAAACGATTTAGTTAAAGACATCATACTATTTTCTAATAATGTTCTAAAGAATTTGGAGTTATTATAAAGCTGCTCTACTTTATCAAATTCACCTCTATCTTCATATTGTTTTAATGCAGTTCCAACGCCGTAAAAACCAGGAACATTTTGTTTTAACTGACTCCAAGAGCCAACAAAAGGAATAGCTCTTAAATCAGAGAAGATTAATTTATCTGAAGTGCCTCTTTTTGAAGGACGACTACCAATGTTGGTTTTTGCATAGTATTTTAAAGTACTCATACGTTCCAAATATGGTATGAACATGGGATGATTTTTAAAATCCTTGTATGTTTCGTAGCTCGTTTCTGCTAAATTGGTTATCACTACCCTGTCTTTATCAGATAGTATATTTTTTTCACCATCTATTCTGTTTTTTATTCCAGAACTTATTAATTGTTCTAAATTATATTTAGATGAGTCAAGAGTTCCAAAATTAGAACTGATGGTTTGCCCTTGAATAGTGAGTTGAACTTCTTTGTCTTCAATTGTTGGTCCTAATGAAGAGTAAAATTGGTGTGTTTTTCCACCGCCACGCGCTGGTGGGCCACCACGACCATCAAAAAATATGGCCGTAATATCATATTTTCTAGACATTTCAGTTAGCAATTCTTTTGCTTTATAAATACCCCAGTTAGCCATTAGATACCCTCCATCTTTTGTGCCGTCAGAAAAACCAAGCATGATATGTTGTTTGCTTCCTCGTGCTCTTAAATGTGCCATATATTCTGGGTTAGTATATAATTGCTCCATAACCCCAGGCGCATTTTCTAAATCAGGAATAGTTTCAAATAACGGAGCAACATCAACCGTTAGGTCATTTTTAAAGGCAACCATTTTTAACATGGCAAATAACTGAATGACATTTAAAGCCGTTTGATTATTACTAATAATATATCGGTTTGCACCGCGCTCTCCGTTGCTATTTTGTATATCTTTTATAATGGCAATGGTTTTAAGTGTGTTTCTAACCATTTCATCTTCAAAATCATCTATACCCGCAATGTCATCTGTTGCTTTAGATAATATTTCGATTTGTTCATTTTCTGATAAATCATTATAATTATCTGGGAATGAAGAATTACCCAACGCAATTAATTTATTAATTACGGTTGTAAACACACTATGGTGAATTCTACTATCTTGACGTATATCTAAAGAAGCAAAACTATACCCAAATAGATGTACACGGTTAATTAAATTATTAAGCTCGCTTTCATATAATGAGTGATAATCATTCACTACAATGTGCCTAATACTTAATAATTCTTTAATAAAATCTCTTGAAGAAATAATGTCTTCATTATCAGAATTTTGGTTTGTGCTATAGTTGTAGAATATGGTTTCTAAATGGACAATACGCTCTTCAACTCCTCTAAAAGTTAATTTTTTCCTTAAATCTTTTAAATCTTCGTAGTATTTTTTATGGATAGATTGCTTTAGTTTTTTAGCCACTTCCAGTGTGGTGTCCGGTTTTACAAAAGGATTTCCATCACGATCTCCCCCTGGCCAGAATCCAATGTTTATTATCTCGTTGTGTTTTTTGCCGTCATCATAAATATTGGTTTGAATGTAATTATAAATCTCTCCAAATGTTTTGTAAAAAACATTTTCTAAATACCACATTAAACTTTTTGCCTCGTCATAAGGGGTAGGTTTGTGGTGTTTAAAAAAAGGTGTTTTCCCCAATTGCCCGAATAAATTGTTAATTTCAGACAGATCGTTTTCTTTTATTGCTTCAGTTAGATTTGTAATAATACCCAAAACAGATCCTGGGTAGAATTGAGTTGGGTGCGCTGTTAAAACAATACGAACTTTAAACTCATCTAAATAATTTTGCAATTCTTCAAGTTTACCCTCAGCGATGGCAGATCCTTTTAGGTTTCGTAGCGTACCAATACCATCCATATTATTTACTACAGGAAAGGCAGCGTCTTCAATGGCGTCAAACAAAACGACTTGTCGTTCTATATATTGAATAAACCTAAACAGTAAGTTTATTTGACTTTGCTTATTTCTTCGTGCTTGATATTTTTTAAAGAAAGTTTCAACAATGGTAGTAGGGTCTTCACCATGTTTAAATCCTTTCTCACAAGTTTCATGAAATAAAGGAAGTAGCACCCCTGTTTTTGTTACCGAATCGAAAGGTAATGTCATAAATATACTGTTGTATATTTGATATTTTGATAAAACATTCTTATTGAATCGTGCTATTTTTGGTGCTACGGACATATATTATTTTGTTGAAAAAATTATCTATAAAAGTAATGAAGCTAGAGCTAAGCACATAGTTTTTTTAAAGTTTTACGGATTTTTGCGGTATGTTCAAGTCTAATTAAGAATAATTAAATAAAACAGAGAATAACCTCGAATCTTTATAATTTAATAAACGTTACACTAGATTAGTCATCACCACTTTTAAGTTTGTAATAATCTTGGAGTATGATATATGTCATGTTCTATGCTTGTTGGTCATGATATCTTTACCGGTTAGTACCATTCAAAAATTAAATAGTGTAAAATAACAAGTATGAAAAAAATACATTCGTTTCACATTCCTGTAATGGGTATTGGTTTTACAATCGATACGCCTTTAAAAGTGTCGTAGTGCACTATGAAAAGTTCTGTTCTAGGTGAATTAGAAAAAAGTGAGGTTACTTTAAATCAAATTCTATTAGACATTCAAAAATATAAATTAAACATACGGGTTTAGGGCCTTACTGAAAGACGCGTTCAAGTTTTGTTAATAATTGGAAGATTTTTTGATGATATTTTAGATTTTTTATCAAATGATTGAAGGTATTCTATCGAATGCTTTTTTCTAGGTAATTAATCTATAATTAATTTAATTATGTGAGATATTTGTGTCCTAACGAATTGGATTAATTCAATTACTTATGTTATCTAATCATTCAGAATACCCTTAAAATGGATTTAGTAAAAGAAATACAACGTCTTAAAAAAGAAAAGAACGCAGTTATTTTAGCGCATTATTATCAAGTGCCAGAAATACAAGATATTGCTGATTATGTTGGGGATAGCCTAGGCTTATCTCAAAAAGCAGCTGAAACGGATGCTGATATGATTGTATTTGCTGGTGTGCATTTTATGGCAGAAACCGCAAAAATTTTAAGTC
The DNA here is from genome assembly GCF_905480415.1 of uncultured Algibacter sp. Taxonomy (GTDB): domain Bacteria; phylum Bacteroidota; class Bacteroidia; order Flavobacteriales; family Flavobacteriaceae; genus Algibacter_B. The sequence goes on from NZ_CAJQQI010000149.1 coordinate 19,174, forward strand.
CAGATAAAACCGTAGTTTTGCCAGATTTAAATGCAGGATGTTCGTTGGCAGATTCTTGTCCGCCAGAAACTTTTGAAAAATTTACTCAAGCACATCCAAATCATGTAGTGATTACTTATGTAAACTGTTCTGCAGAAATTAAAGCTTTAAGCGACATTGTTTGTACATCTTCAAATGCATTAAAAATTGTAAATTCTATTCCAAAAGAGATGCCTATTATCTTTGCGCCAGATAAAAATCTTGGAAAGTATATTATAAATGAAACGGGCAGAGATATGTTACTTTGGGATGGCAGTTGCATTGTACATGAAGCTTTTTCTATGGATAAACTTATAGAACTTCATAGAAAATATCCTGATCACAAAATTATAGCGCATCCAGAATCTGAAACTCATATTTTAGATACAGCTACTTACATAGGTTCTACCTCAGGAATGATAAATTATGTAAAGAAACATCAAGACCATAAATTTATTGTGGCTACAGAAGCAGGTATTTTACATAAAATGCAGCAAGAAGTTCCAAATACAGAATTGATTCCAGCACCGGCAAAAGAGGATAACACTTGTGCATGTAGTGAGTGTCATTTTATGAAAATGAATACGCTTCAAAAGCTATATGATTGTATGCTTAATGAGTCTCCTCAAATAGAGGTTGATTCAGAAATAATTAAAAGGGCTTTATTGCCAATAGAACGCATGTTAGAGTTATCCAAATAAAATGACTACAGATTATTTAGTAATAGGTTCTGGCATTGCGGGGTTAACTTTTTCAGTTAAAATTGCTGAAAAATTCCCCAATAAAAATATTGTTATTGTCACGAAAGCAAGTGAAGACGAATCTAATACTAAATATGCTCAAGGAGGAGTTGCCATTGTTTCAAATAAAGAAGAAGATTCATTTAAAAAACACATAAAAGATACTTTAATAGCCGGAGACGGTCTTTGTCGAGAAGATGTTGTTGAAATGGTCATTAAAGAAGGTCCCGAGCGTTTAAAAGAATTACTCCTTTGGGGAGCTAATTTTGATGTTAATGACACGGGTAAATTTGACTTAGGAAAAGAAGGCGGGCACTCAGAATATCGTATTATACATCATAAAGATATTACTGGTTACGAAATTGAAAGAGCATTATTGAGTAAAGCCCATCAATTGCCTAATATTTCTATTTTACCACATCATTTTGCAATTGATTTAGTAACAAATCACCATATAAGAGATTATAATTCTAAAAAACTAACATGTTTTGGTGCTTATGTTTTAGATCAAAAATCAGGTAAAATTCGTACTATTAAAGCTAATAGTACTTTATTGGCTTCAGGAGGTATTGGGTGTGTTTATGGGCATACAACAAATCCTGTAATTGCTACAGGTGATGGAATAGCTATGGCTTACAGGGCGAAAGCACGAATTAAGGATATGGAATTTGTACAATTTCACCCAACAGCTTTGTATGAAGCTAAAGGCGAATCTTCATTTTTAATTTCGGAGGCGGTTAGAGGTTTTGGAGCTTATCTTAGGAATAAAAAAGGATACCGATTCATGCCTGATTATGATGAACGTGCTGAACTTGCGTCAAGAGATATTGTATCTCAAAGTATTGATAGCGAATTAAAAAAATCAGGCGAAGCCCATGTGTATTTAGATTGTACACATTTAGATATGGATGCTTTTATCAACCATTTTCCTAACATTTATAAGGAATGTTTGGAGCATCATATTGACATTAAAGCAGATTGGATTCCTGTGGTTCCTGCATCACATTATTTATGTGGTGGTATCGAAGTAAATAAAAAGGGGATGACCACTATTAATAGTCTATTTGCATGTGGAGAATGTTCAAGAACTGGGTTGCATGGAGCAAATAGGTTAGCTTCAAATTCTCTACTGGAAGCTTTGGTGTACGCGCATAATATTTATAAATACCAGTCTGAAATACAGTGTAAATCTGTAAATGTTGATATTCCTGATTGGAATGATGAAGGAACTACTATCACCAAAGAACATGTTCTAATTCAACATAATTTAAAACAATTACAAGCTTTAATGCGAGATTATGTTGGTATTGTAAGAAGTAATAAGCGTTTGAAACGAGCGATTACGCATTTAGATTTAATTTATGAGGAAGTTGAAGATTTGTATCGAGAATCTAAACTTACCACGTCGCTTTGTGAATTACGAAATATGATTAATGTGGCTCACCTAATCATTAGACAATCATTAGATAGATTTGAAAATAAAGGCGGTTACTATAATATGGATAATGTAAAACATTAAACGAGACTCTTTCAAAGAATCTCGTTTAAAATGTTTTGGACCAAAAAGGTTCTATTTTCCAAGCATCAATAATTCGCCACATACAACTTCGGTAATATAGCGTTTGTTGCCATCTTTATCGTCATAGCTTCTTGAAGTTAACTTACCCTCGATAGCAACTTCTTTGCCTTTAGTGACATATTTCTCAATAATTTCAGCTGTTTTTCCCCAAGCTACAACATTATGCCATTGCGTATCTGTTATTTTTTCACCTTTATTATTGGTGTAGCTTTCATTCGTTGCAATGTTAAATTTAGCAAGTGTTTTTCCTGATTCTAGATTGATGATTTCTGGATCGTTTCCTAAGTTACCAATCAACTGTACTTTGTTTCTAAGTGTGTTCATAATTTTAAATTTTAATCGTTAAACAGTTAATACTATCGAGTTCTTATGTTTCGACACTGCAAAGATGTAACAGTATCAAAATTTTATTCGGTTATTAATTATTTAAAATCGTTTGTAAATGTTTGTAGTCGTTTGTAAACGAATAAATATTTATATATTTGTATTATGACTGTTCATATAGAAACAGAACGACTGATTTTAAGAGATCTACGTTTAACAGATTTAGAATCTATGTTTGAATTAGATTCGAATCCATTAGTTCATGAATATCTTGGTAACAAACCATTTACTGATATTAAACAATCCGAAGAAAATATTAAAAGCGTCTTATCTCAATATAATGAGCGAGGTATTGGTCGTTGGGCGGCAATAGAAAAATTAACTGGTCATTTTATAGGTTGGACAGGGCTTCGTTTGAATACGGAATATGAAATGAATGGTCACACAAGCTTTATGGATATTGGATATCGATTAATGCCAAAATATTGGGGACAAGGCTATGCAACTGAATCATCAATTGCAGCATTAAACTATGCGTTTAATACAATGCAACTAGAATTAATTAATGGTATTACAGAATTAGGAAATGAAGCATCTCACATTGTATTATTAAAAATAGGATTAGAGCATACCGAAGATTTCTTCTGTGAACAAGAACAAATGAAATTGCGTTGGTACGAACTTAAAAAAGTAAATTATGAAAAAAACATGTCCTGAATGTGGCGACAAAATTGTTGGTAGAGTCGATAAAAAATTCTGTAGTGATGCATGTCGCAACGCCTATAACAATAAAGTGAATAAGGATAGTAAAAATTTAATACGGAATACAAACAATAGACTTCGTAAAAACTATAGAATTTTAGAAACATTAAATCCCGACAAAAAAACAAGAACGTCAAGAGCAAAACTTATAGAGGCTGGTTTTGATTTTAATTACTTTACAAGTATTTACACAACCAAAGTGGGAACTATTTATTATTTTGTTTACGATCAAGGGTACTTACCATTGGATGGTGATTATTATGCACTAGTAAAACGAGAAAGCTAATATGGAAGAATTTTTGCTATTTCTAAAGGGAAATTCTAATGTTTTAATTCCAATTGCTATGGTTTTAGTATTTGGTGTTATAGCTTTTTTAGCTATTTATTTTAGCAATAAAAAAACAATGCTTCGTGAGTTTAAAAAAAGCAGAAAAAAGCCAATTAATAGAATTCAAGAAAATGAGTATGCCAAAATTATTGGAAGAGCAAAACACGTAAGCCAACCTTTGGAGGCGCATCTCAGTGGTCGAAAATGTGTCTATTATCACGTAATCGTTGAGGTAAAAGGAGATAAAAGTTGGAGTCGAATTATTAATGATGAAAAGCATCAGGACTTTTTTATTGAAAGTAATTCTGAAATGGCTATTGTAAAAATGTCTTTGCTTCAAAAAAGCATGAAGCGTTTTTTTTTAGTGAAAGATTATAAAGAGAAATCAGGATTTAGAAATGACGCTACAGAAAAA
>NZ_CAJQQI010000150.1 GCF_905480415.1 uncultured Algibacter sp.
AATAAAATGAGGCTTTTTGTTTTATTGATAAAATCTTATTGTAAACTAATTTGTGCTACAGAATTTTGCATTGATGCAATAACATTTCCGCCTTTAGGTTCAATAGTAATACTTAATGCAAGTGCATCTTCCATGTAAGGAATGTTTCTAAGTTTTCTATCAGCTTTATCTAAAATACCTAAGTTAACCATCTTACCTTGCAATTCTGCCCAAATTTGGTAGCATTGTTCTTCTGGTAATTCTGGTAAGGAAACGACATCAATCATTGATGTTTTTTCCCTAGGATTAATGTATGCTACCGTTTTTAAATCTTTAGCACGCTCATTTCCTTTTATAATGTACTTTTCAGTTTCTGGATTATTAAGCTTTAAAAGCTGTCTCATTACGTTGTCGAGCATTGCGTTGTTTTTTGCAATATCACTACGTAAATCATCAATTTCTGCATCAACAACTAAAGTTTCATTATGTAATTTTTGATTTTGATTATAAAAATACATTGAACTACCAGCAAAAATTAATGCAGCAACACAGGCAGCAACGCTAAATTTATACCATTTCTTATATTTACTTACGATGTTTAATTTAACAACAGGTGCGTCGTCAAGTTCATCTAAAATATTATTTAAGAAGTTTTCTGGTGCTTCAACAGCATTAGCTTTTGCAACCGCTTCAAGGTGGTGTTGCAGAGTGTTGTATGTATTCTCTATTTCGGGGTATCTGGCAATATGAGACTCCACCATTTCCGCTTCAGCAGAAGTAGTTTCACCTAAAAGATATTTGTCTAATAGGCCAGAATTTAAAAAAGTAGTTATTTTCTCATTCATGACTGTATTTATTGTGGGTCGTAAATTTTCTTTAATTCACGTAATCCAATTTTTAATCTTGATTTTATTGTTCCCAACGGAATATCTAATTCATCGCTAGCTTCTTGTTGAGTCATACCCTCAAAAAAGAGCGCATTAATCACTATTTGATATTTATCATCTAAGCTGCTTAGATGCTTTTTTATATCTAAAACATCCTGATTTAGTTCATTGGACGTTACTTTATATACGGATGAAGTCTCCATTTGGACTTCATTATTCTTTTTATTCTTTTGAGATCGCACTTTATCAATGGCTGTGTTATATGCAATTCTATAAAGCCATGTGAATAGTTTAGCCTTACTGGAGTCATATTTTTTAGCATACCGCCATATTTTTACAAAAGTTTCTTGAAGTACATCTTGAGCGGTATCATCGTCTGAAATAATCTTTTTAATAACTCCAAACAATGCATCAGCATAGTTTTCATAAAGCAAACTAATAGCTTTTTTATCGCTATTCTGTAATAAAGTAACTATTTGCTTTTCTATAGGTGAAATCAAGATGGCTAGTTTTAATATATCTATTTAGGTAGTAATTGTTTTTACCAAAGTTAGAAATTTCTTTTAGATTATAAGATATTTACTTCAGCTTCAATAAATATACCAAAAATACGCTCTACTGTTTTTTGAATTAATTTAGAAAGATTAAGTATGTCATTACCTTTGGCATTTCCATAATTAACAAGAACCAAGGCTTGATTTTTATGTACACCATAATCATCAAATCGTTTGCCTTTAAACCCTACTTTTTCAATAAGCCAACCTGCAGGTACTTTTACTTGGTCTTCTGAAATTGGATAACTTGGGATGTCTTTAAAGTTTTCTAGAAGTGTATTGAAATGTGTTTTTGAAATTACAGGGTTTTTAAAAAAACTTCCGCTATTTCCAATCTCTTTTGGGTTAGGTAATTTGCTTTCTCTGATGCTAATAACCGCTTTTGAAATATCTTGAATCGTTGGGTTGCTAACCTGCATCAATTCTAATTGAGAGTTAATAGCTCCATAATTAATATTAAGACTGTGAAAGTTTCTTGACAGTTTAAAATTAACACTCGTAATTATAAACTGACCTTTAGCTTCTTGTTTGAAAACAGAGTTTCTATAACCAAAGTTGCAATCTGATTTGTAAAATGATTGCAATAACTTTGTCTCTATAGCAAGGGCTTCACAAGAGTTAAAAGTATCTTTTAACTCAACGCCGTATGCACCAATATTTTGAATAGGAGCAGTGCCCACATTCCCTGGTATTAATGATAAATTTTCAATACCACCAAAATCATTATTAATACACCAAAGCACAAATTCATGCCAGTTTTCGCCTGCATGGGCTTTAACGATAACGGCATTTTCATCTTCCGAAATAATTTCTATGCCCTTAAGGTTTATATGAATTACAAGCCCGTCAAAATCTCTAGTTAATAGCATGTTACTACCACCGCCTAATACAAGTTTGTTTGGGTATTCTTTTAAAGATAAAATTTGCTTTAAATCATCAATAGTACTAACCGAAACAAAATGTCTTGCGGTAACATCAATACCAAAAGTATTGTACAGTTTTAAAGATATGTTTTCTTGAATAAGCACTAGTCTTTATAAACTTTTAAGGCTTCTTTTAAAATATGCACAGATTTTATTAAACGCTTTTTATTAAGTACGTAAGCTATTCTAATTTGGTTTAAACCTACACCTGGGGTTGAGTAGAATCCAGCAGCTGGGGCTACCATAATCGTTTCATTATCAACTTCAAAGTGCTCTAAAAGCCATTGCGCAAAATTATCAGAATTTTTTACAGGTAATTCAACAATACAATAAAAAGCACCTTTAGGGTTTGCAACTTTTACACCATCAATTTTTTGTAATTCAGAAATTAATGTATTTCTACGCTCAACATATTCTTCAATAACATCATCAAAATAGCTTTGTGGGGTGTCTAAAGCTGCCTCACTTGCTATTTGAGCTAATGTTGGAGGACTTAAACGTGCCTGTGCAAATTTCAGCGCTGTTTGTATAACCGATTTGTTTTTAGAAACCAAACAACCAATCCTTGCGCCACACATACTGTAACGTTTAGACACAGAGTCTATAATAATCGCATATTGGTCTAAACCTTCTTCTTGCATTATTGAGTAATGTGTATTACCATCGTAAGTAAACTCCCTATAAACTTCATCTGCAATTAAGAACAAATCATGCTTTTTAACTATAGTAGCTAGTTTTTGTATTTCTTCTTTAGAATATAAATATCCTGTTGGGTTTCCAGGATTACAAATTAAAATAGCTTTTGTTTTTGGTGTTATTAGCTTTTCAAATTCTTCAATTGGAGGCAGTGCGAAATTATCTTCAATTTTAGAAATTACAGGCACTATTTTAACACCTGAGGCGGTTGAAAATCCATTATAATTGGCGTAAAAAGGTTCTGGAATAATAACTTCATCATCCACATCCATAATACTTCCAAAAGCAAATAGTAAAGCTTCACTACCACCAGTAGTTACAATAATGTCATCATGAAACACATTGATATCATGTTTTTTATAGTAAGCAGAAATTTTTTGTCTATAAATTTCAGAGCCTTCAGACCTTGAGTAGGCAAGGACTTCTATATTGCTATCTTTAATTGCTTGTAAAGCAATTTCTGGAGTTTTAATATCTGGTTGCCCGATGTTTAAATAGTAAATAGACTTACCGTTTTTAACAGCTTGTTCTGCAAACGGTACTAATTTACGTATCGGAGACTGAGGCATTAATTGCCCTTTTTTTGAAATTGTTGGCATTTAAAACTATTTAAATGCAAAGTTGAGAAAATTATCTTAAAGTTTTTTTAAAAAATAGCTGTAAATATTTATGCTAGAGTAAAGATTTGTAAATTGATTATGGAATTAATTGTTTTACACTAAATGAATAAATGGTTTGCTGTCATATTATTTTTTTTCTGCTTGAGTTATTCAAGTTTTTCTCAGGATAAATTTGTTATTCAAAATAAGAAGCAATCTGATAAAATTCGGTTCAAATTAATAAATAATTTGATCGTTATTCCTGTAAATATAAATGGGGTTACATTATCCTTTTTGTTAGATACAGGTGTTAGTAAGCCTATTATATTCAATTTTTTAAATGTTTCTGATACTCTACAAATAAAGAATGCTGAGACTATTTATTTAAAAGGATTAGGAGGCGGAGAATCTGTTGAGGCATTAAAATCAAAAAATAATGTTTTTAAGATAGGTGATGCGATAAAATTAAATCAGGATTTGTATGCAGTCTATAATAGTAATTTAAATTTTGCTCCCAGATTAGGTATTCCTGTTCATGGCATAATTGGCTTTGATTTATTTAAAGATTTGATTGTCGAGGTAAACTATTCAGCGGGTTATTTAAAGTTAATGTCACAAGAAAAATTTAAATATAAAGATTGTAAGAAATGTGAACGGTTAAATTTAGAATTTTACAACGGAAAACCTTACATAAATGCTAAGGTTAAAATTAATCACAATGAAATACCAGTTAAATTGTTGATCGATTCAGGTGGTAGTGATGCTTTATGGTTATTTGAAGATGACTCATTAAACATAAAACCTGGAGATAAATTTTTTAATGATTTTCTTGGACACGGACTTAATGGCAGTGTTTATGGAAAGCGCTCTAAAGTTCAATCAATTGCTTTTAAAAATTTTGTGCTTAAAAATGCTAATGTTGCTTATCCTAATATTAAAAGTATATTTTTTGCAAAACAAATTAAAGATAGAAATGGCAGTATTGCTGGTAATATTTTAAAACGATTCAATATTATTTTTGATTATCGACGGGCCTTAATCACTTTGACTAAAAACAACAAGTTCAATGAAAAGTTTAGCTACAACAAAAGCGGCATTGAACTTGCACATGATGGTATGAGGATTTTAAGAGAATTAAAGAAAAGTAATATAAAAGAAAACAGTTCGAATCAAAGTAGCAATAACAGTATCATTTTGGAGAATCAATATAAAATTTTATTAAAACCAGCTTATGCCGTAGTTGAACTAAGAGAAGGTTCACCTGCAGAACAAGCAGGTTTAAAAATAGGAGATATATTATTGAGTATAAACGGAAAGCAAACTTATCAATTTACACTGCATCAAGTCATACAGATGTTTTATGATGATGATGGTAAAAAAATAAGGCTGAGAATAGATAGAGAAGGAGACGCTCTAAGTTTTAATTTTAAATTACAAAAGTTATTTTAATAAAAAAGACCTGAACGCATGTTCAAGCCTTTTAATGTTTATAAGTTTAAGCAAACTTATTGTTGCATTACACTTTTCTCTTTTTTATCTAGTATGCTTACTTTACTTGGGTCTATCACCAAGCCTTTAATCTTTAAAGCAATAGTTGGTGTTTCAGCATTAGAAAGCACAGTTATTGTTTTTCTAATTGGGTTTACTCTATTCGTATCGTACTTTACCTCAATTACACCTGTTTTTCCTGGTAATATAGGCTCTTTCGGCTTTTTAGGAATTGTACAGCCACAACTAGAAGATACTTTTGATATAATTAATGGCTCATCTCCAGTATTAATAAATTCAAATACTCGTACACCATTAGAACCTTTTTCAATTGTTCCATAATCAATAGTTTCAGATTTAAACTCAATTTTTGCTTGAGCGTTAATACCAAAACTGATTAATCCGATAAAAAAAATAGTAATTAATTGTTTCATGTCTTTATTTTTTTTGTTTTTATTATCTTTTTTACCCCTTTTAAATTTTTAGGGATTGTTGTACTTTTATTACTTATCCTATGTCAAACATACTCACTTTTCCTATAATCTGCAAAATTAATAGACGTAATGCAAACATATTAACATATTTAACGCGTTCAAAAGTACGTATGAATTTTCTTTGATATTACTTAAAACTGTTAAATACAGATATTTAATGCCTTATCAATAACGGCTTATATCTTTCATAGAAAAAGAAATATAAGTACTTTTGCAAATCATTGTTCAAAAACTATTCCAAAGCATGCAAATTCCATCAAAATATGATGCAAATCAGGTAGAAAGTAAGTGGTACGACTATTGGATGAAACATAATTATTTTCATTCAGAGCCCGATGAAAGAGAGCCTTATACCATTGTAATTCCTCCACCAAACGTAACTGGAGTGTTGCATATGGGGCACATGCTTAATAATACCATTCAAGATGTTTTAATTCGTCATGCGCGGTTGTTAGGTAAAAATGCGTGTTGGGTACCTGGTACAGATCATGCATCTATCGCTACAGAGGCCAAAGTAGTTGCTAAATTAAAAGAACAAGGAATAGATAAAAATGATTTATCTCGAGATGAATTTTTAAAACATGCTTGGGATTGGACAAATGAATATGGCGGTGTTATCTTAGAACAGTTGAAAAAACTAGGTTGTTCTTGTGATTGGGAAAGAACCAAATTCACTATGGATGATGACATGAGTGAAGCTGTAATTAAGGTTTTTGTTGATTTATATGAAAAAGGATTGATTTACCGTGGTTACAGAATGGTAAATTGGGACCCTGAGGCAAAAACAACCTTGTCTGATGAAGAAGTAATTCATGAAGAACGCCAAGGAAACCTATACTATTTACAATATAAAATTGAAGGAAGTGATGATACGCTAACTATTGCTACCACAAGACCTGAAACTATTTTTGGAGATACAGCAATTTGTATTAATCCAAATGATGAGCGCTTTTTTCACTTACTTGGAAAGAAAGCCATTGTGCCTATTTGTAATCGAGTTATTCCTATTATTCAAGATGAATATGTTGATGTTGAATTTGGTACAGGATGTTTAAAAGTGACCCCTGCACACGATGAAAACGACAAAAATCTTGGAGATAAGCACAAACTAGAAGTCATTGATATTTTTAATGACGATGCGTCTTTAAATAGCTTTGGATTGCATTATGAAGGCAAAGACCGTTTTGTTGTTAGAAAAGAAATTGTAAAAGAATTAGAAGAAAAAGATGTTTTGGTTAAAACGGAGGTCCACACTAATAAAGTAGGAACATCGGAAAGAACCAAAGCGGTTATAGAACCTCGTTTAAGCGACCAATGGTTTCTTAAAATGGAAGATTTAGTAAAACCTGCCATTAAGTCGGTTTTAGAAGATGAAGAGATTAAGTTATTTCCTAAAAAGTTTGAGAATACGTATCGCCATTGGATGGAAAACATTCGCGATTGGAATATCTCACGTCAACTTATGTGGGGACAACAAATACCAGCTTACTTTTATGGCGACGGAAAAGAAGATTTTGTAGTAGCTGAAAATATTGAGGAAGCTTTAGAAAAAGCAAAGCAAAAAACCAATAACCAGCAACTAACGTTTAGTAATCTTACTCAAGATAAAGATGCTTTAGATACGTGGTTCTCATCATGGTTATGGCCAATGAGTGTTTTTGACGGTATTCGCAATCCAGAAAATGAAGAAATAAAGTATTATTACCCAACCAACGATTTGGTTACAGGACCAGATATTCTATTCTTTTGGGTAGCACGTATGATTATAGCTGGGTATGAATATAAAGGCGAAAAGCCATTTAATAATGTATACTTTACAGGTTTGGTACGCGACAAGCAACGCCGAAAAATGAGTAAGTCTTTAGGGAACTCACCAGATGCTTTAAAATTGATTGAAGAATATTCTGCCGATGGTGTTCGTGTTGGATTATTATTGAGCTCTGCAGCCGGAAATGATCTTATGTTTGATGAGGCACTTTGCCAACAAGGTAAGGGTTTCGGAAACAAAATTTGGAACGCTTTTCGTTTGGTACAAGGGTGGGAGATAGATACCAATTTGCCGCAACCAGAAACTGCAAAAGTAGGTTTAGAATGGTATGAGGCTAAGTTTCAAAAAGCTTTAGCAGAAATTGAAGATCATTTTAGTAAATACAGGTTAAGTGATGCTTTAATGTCTATTTACAAACTAATCATGGATGATTTTTCGTCGTGGTTATTAGAAATCATAAAACCAGCTTATCAAAAGCCTATTGATGTAAAAACGTATAAAGCGGTTATAGAAGCTTTTGAGAATAATCTTAAAATTTTACATCCGTTTATGCCATTTTTATCAGAAGAAATTTGGCAGTATATTTCTGAAAGAACTCCAAATGAAGCGTTAATTGTGTCTAAATGGCCAGAAGTTAAAGCTATAGATGAAACGTTGATTACTGAATTTGAATTTGCTTCTGAAGTTATTTCAGGTATTAGAAACATTAGAAAGCAAAAAAATATAGCTTTTAAAGACGCTATTGGTTTTTCAGTAATAAACAATGAAAAGGCGAGTGCGACTTTCAATGGAATTATTGCTAAATTAGGAAATCTGGAAAGTATAGAAGATACTTCAGAAACTATTGAAGGCGCTTTAACCTTTAGAGTGAAATCTAATGAGTATTTTATTCCTATGGTTGGAGCTATAGATGTTGATGCTGAAATTAAAAAACTAACCGAAGAGTTAAACTATACCCAAGGCTTTTTAAAATCGGTACAAAAGAAACT
>NZ_CAJQQI010000151.1 GCF_905480415.1 uncultured Algibacter sp.
AGTAGAAGATATGTTGAATGAAAACGGCGGCATCTATTCTAAAAAAGAAGATTGGGCAGCTTATGCTATAAAAGATGGGAATTTAATTACAGGTCAAAATCCAGCATCTTCTGAGTTAGTAGCCGAAAAATTATTAGAAAGTTTGAAATAAAAAAAATTTAAATCTATATAAAGGTTGCTCTTTTTAGAGTAACCTTTTTTTTTAATTTTATTGTCATCACATATGATTTTTAGGATTATTTAGGTCCAATAATTTAAATAAATAAATTTTTTGTTTAACATTAATGATAAAACTTTAAACATTTTGTATATTTGAAATAACTTCCAGTTATGGAATATTAATTTAAACCTATATTTATGTTTGGGCTATTTAAAAAAAAATCAGAAAAAGATAAGTTATACGAGCAATATCAAAAGCTGACTAAAGAAGCATACAGTCTTTCTACCAGTAACAGAAAACTAAGTGACCAAAAGGCTTATGAGGCTGATGAAATTATGAAAAAATTAGAAAAGCTAAAGTAACAGATGGACGGTAAAAAAAAACCTGATAATGTTGTTTATAACATAGAGACTCAAAAATACGACGCTTCTCTAAAGCCATATGCAACCAATTTGGGCGCTCCAGTAATTACTAGTACAGATACTATTGCTTGGAAAAATAGAAGTATTAATAAACTGAACCATAAAGTTCAAACTAGATTTAAAGAAATCAAAGAACAATATGAGCAGCTAATGCAAGAGTTTGAGGATAATAGACTAATACACGATGCAAAATTTTCTTTTGAGCCTATTATTGGTCAACATTATCATTTATATGTGCGTGAGAATGGCGAAAACTTTTTGTCCATTATCGCACCAAACGAATGCAGTTTTAATTCACTTGGAAGTTTCTATTTAAACGTAGATCAAATATGGAAAAAAAGTAGTTTAGATGTTATACCATAAAACAGTTAGACTGCGCATTAAATAAAGAAAATCTAATTTAATTAATAACAATACACAAGTACGTAGTGTTTTTAAAAACTAATAAAAAAATGAAAATGAAAGAAATAATTTTAAAATGGTATCCTGTTATTTTAGCCTTCCTTTGTTTATTATACTCTGTAGGATTAGGGCTTTTTGGTATGACAGCTGAAGCCCAATATTCTGCACACTGGCCTGGTACAATATTATTGTTTGCAATAGCAATTAGACAAAGAAGAAAACTATGAATTTATCATTTTTTATAATTGGAGGCGTAATATTTGCCACATATATGTTTTTAACATTTTATAATATTTTCTATTCAAACAAGAAACAAAAAGAAGAGAACTATCCAAATTTAAAGCAAAATTCTGATGAAGAACACAATAAGTGAGCTGAGTATTATTTATTTATTTTTTACTATTTAAAGTCAAATCTAATATGGGAAAAAGTAGTTTAGATATCATTCAAGAAAATAGCTTTACAGAAAGACAATTAGACCGTATTATCGAAATGGCTTGGGAAGATCGCACGCCTTTTGAAGCGATAACATTTCAGTTTGGTATTGCCGAAAATGAAGTTATTAAGCTAATGCGTGGTAATCTTAAAGAATCTAGTTTTAAACGTTGGAGAAAACGAGTAAATAGTGGCGTAAGCACAAAACATTTAAAAAAACGAAGTGCTGACATTACACGCTTTAAGTGCTCTAGACAACGTGCGATTTCTGGTAATAAAATTAGTAAACGTTAATGTTGGATGATACACATAAAAAAGTCCATTTCTCAACAGAATATGATGCCATACTTCATAGAATAGCAACAATAGATCCTATCGCTTATGGACCTTCCAGAAATTACATTGATGGCGAAGTAAGCTATCTATCGCCGTATATTTCTCGTGGTGTTATTTCTACAAAATTTGTGTATCAAGCATTGTTAAGCCGTGGTTTTCATCCAAGTCCTATATTAAAATTCATTCAAGAACTGGCGTGGCGAGATTATTGGCAGCAGGTTTGGATAGTTAAAGGCGACGCCATTAATCAAGATTTAAGACGTAAACAAGAACCTGTTGCAACGAATGGATTATCCTTAGCCATCAATAACGCAAAAACAGGAATAGACGTTATAGACAAGGCTATTAATGAATTTTATAAAACAGGTTACCTTCATAATCATGTACGAATGTATATTGCATCTATGGCGTGTAATATAGCCCAAAACCGTTGGAAACATCCTGCGCAATGGATGTACTATCATCTACTCGATGCCGATTGGGCTAGTAATGCGCTTAGCTGGCAATGGGTTGCAGGAGCCAATAGCAACAAGAAATATTATGCCAATCAAGAAAACATCAATAATTTCTGTTATAGTAAGCAGACAAATACGTTTTTGGACGTATCTTATGATGATTTTGAAAGCTTTCGCATACCAGAAGTATTACGTCCTTCAGAATTATTAGAATTAATAACACCGCTCCCAGAGCCAAAATCCATAATAATAAATGAAGAACTTCCAACGCTTATTTATAATTTCTATAACTTAGACCCACTTTGGAAAAAGGAATTTTCTACAAATCGTATTCTTTTACTTGAACCGTCACATTTTAAACAATATCCCGTGTCTCAAAAGACTATTGATTTTATAGTTGATCTTTCAGATAATATAGAGAATATGCAAATATATGTTGGTGAGTTCAGCGAACTTAAAACTTTATATCATTTAGAAAATATCTATTACAAAGAGCATCCTTTAAATAAACATTATGAAGGCATAGAAGATGAAAGAGATTGGATGTTTACTTTAAAAGGCTACTACCCTTCTTTCTTTGCCTTTTGGAAAAAATGTAAAAAAGAAATTATATTTTGAATCGGGAAGCTATAAATATCGTTTGGCTAAAGCGTGACCTTCGATTACAAGATCACGAACCTCTGCATAGGGCGGAGCAAGATGGAATTCCATATTTTATTATCTATCTTTTTGAACCAAGCGTCATTTATTATCCAGATACCAGTTTAAGGCATTTACAGTTTGTTTACCATGCTATAAAATCACTTAATAAGCGCTTAAAAAACTACAATCGTACTATTGAAGTCTTTTACGGAGAAGCAATCGATGTCTTTACTTTTCTTACTAAAAACTATACCATACAACAACTTTTAAGTTACCAAGAGAGTGGTACTAAAACCACTTGGAAACGTGACAAACAAATCAAACAATATTGTACTAAAAACAAAATCAGATGGATTGAATCTCAACGTGATGGTATCATTAGAGGTTTAAAAAATAGAGCTACTTGGAATAAACGATGGCATGCAGCCATGCACGCTCCTATTATCAAAAATTATTATTCAGTAACTACACTTAATGCACTTGAGCATTCGTATGTAGTACCTTCAGAATTAGTTACTAAGCTAGAAAACTATCCAAAACAATACCAACCTGCAGGAGAAGAAAATGCATGGCGTTACCTGAAATCGTTCGCTCAAAAAAGAGGGTTTAATTATCATAGACACATCTCTAAACCTACTGAAAGTAGAACAGCTTGCAGTCGTTTATCACCTTATCTCGCTTGGGGTAATATCAGTATCAAGCAAGTGTTTCAATTTGTAGGTACGCATCCCAACGGAACCGCTAATAACAGAGCCTTTTCTGGAATGTTAACACGTTTACATTGGCATTGTCATTTTATTCAGAAATTTGAAGTAGAATGCACCTATGAAACTCATTGCGTAAACAATGGTTACGAATTATTAGAGCATATAAAGAATGAGACATTCATTAAAGCTTGGAAGACCGGACAAACTGGCTATCCAATCGTAGATGCTTGTATGCGGGCTGTTGAGGAAACAGGATGGATTAATTTTAGAATGCGGGCCATGGTCGTTTCTTTTTTAACACTTAATCTAGATCAAGATTGGAGAGATGGCGTGTATCATTTAGGGCGTCAGTTTCTAGATTATGAACCAGGTATTCATTATCCGCAATTTCAAATGCAAGCAGGAACTACAGGTATTAACACGGTACGACTTTATAATCCTGTAAAAAACTCTCAAGAACATGACCCCGCAGGGACATTCATTAAAAAGTGGGTTCCTGAATTGGCAAATGTACCCACCGCCTACATTCACGAACCATGGACTATGAGCGTTATGGAACAAACTTTTTGTGGGGTAACTATAGGTTTAAATTATCCCTTACCTATCGTAGATCTTAAAGCGAGTGCAAAAAAAGCGAGAGATAAAATTTGGGGACATAAAAAACATCCGGCCGTCAATGCTGAAAAGCAGCGTATTTTGGCAACACACGTCAACAAAAGGATATGAAAAAAGAAAATTTACCTCAAAAGATATGTGTAGTCTGTGAAAGACCTTTTACGTGGCGTAAAAAATGGAAGAAGAATTGGGAAGAAGTAAAATATTGCAGTGAACGCTGCAGAAGAAACAAAACATAAATGAAAGCAATAAATCTTATTTTTCCGAATCAACTATTTGAACACTCGCAACTATTAGAGAATGGTTTCCCTATATTTCTTGTTGAAGAATTGCTATTTTTTAAACACTATAATTTTCATAAACAAAAAATAGCGTTTCATAGAGCAACGATGAAACATTATGAAGCTTTTTTAATTTCAAAAAACATTGAAGTTGACTATATTGAATCTTCTAAGGATATATCAGATATTCGAGAATTGATTCCCTATTTGAAATCTCTTGGAATAACCAATATTACCTATATAGACCCTGTTGATAATTGGCTTCAAAAACGAATAGCTAAGGGCTGTTTGGACAATAGTATTGAAAAAAATGTTTACGACTCACCATTATTTTTAAACACTAAGGAAGATTTGCAACCTTTTTTCCGAAGTGATAAAAAGAAATACCATCAAACGAGCTTCTATACGGCTCAAAGAAACAACAGACATATTTTAATAGATCCGGACGGTAAACCCACTGGTGGAAAATGGACTTTTGATGCAGAGAACAGAAAAAAATATCCAGCAAAAAAAACACCTCCAGCCATACAGTTTCCAGACGTAGATTCCTTTTATAAAGAAGCTCTTGAATATGTAGACAAAAACTTCTCAACAAACATTGGACAACTCACTACCAATGGGTTATATCCTACAAATTTTAAGACTAGCAAACTTTGGTTTCAGCAGTTTTTAGAACAACGTTTTCTAGAATTTGGTACGTATGAAGATGCCATTGTAGCAGAAAATTCTATTTTAAATCACAGCGTATTAACTCCCATGCTCAATATAGGGTTAATTTCACCCGCCTATGTGATTGAACAAAGTATCGCTTTCGCGGAAACAAATAATATTCCCATCAATTCGTTAGAAGGTTTTGTACGTCAAATAATTGGTTGGAGAGAATTTATTCGGGGAATATATGAGAGCAGAGGAAGTGATGAGCGAACACGTAATTTTTGGGGATTCACTAAAAAGATTCCTAAATCATTTTATGATGGAACCACAGGAATATACCCAATAGATCAAACCATAAAAAAAACATTAGAAACGGGTTACTGTCATCATATAGAGCGTCTCATGGTTCTAGGTAATTTTATGTTGCTTTGCGAATTTGATCCCGACGAAGTCTACCGATGGTTTATGGAACTGTTTATAGATAGCTACGATTGGGTAATGGTGCCAAATGTGTACGGAATGAGTCAATTTGCAGATGGCGGATTGATGGCCACAAAACCCTATATAAGTGGTAGTAACTACTTAATGAAAATGAGTAATTATAAAAAAGGTGAATGGCAAGCCGTTTGGGATGGCCTTTTTTGGCGTTTTATGGATACACATCGTAGTTTTTTTAGACAAAACCCAAGATTAGGAATGCTTGTTGCCATGTTTGATAAAATGCCCCAAGAAAAAAGACATAAACATTTAGAAAATGCAGAGTTATATTTAGCTCAACTTTAAAAGTAATAGTCGTAAATAGAATAGTCTTTAGACTTATATCGAGTAATTCTGTGCTAGCTATTTGTGGATTGATTATTACAATTTGAATGTTAAACTATAATGGTTAACTATATAAAATATTCCACAGTCCTTAGATTTCATAAGAAACAGTTGTACTTGGGTGATCAAACATTTGTATTTTTGCTTCCAGTGGAATACATATATACAGAGATTTTTAAATAAGAATTTCTTATCAACTTTGACGGGCAATCTTTTATTAGAAAAAACTTAGTAAACGCCTTTAAAAATTCAAAGTGTATAGCTAATAAGAATAAGACATGATTATACCTAAACTGCATTATATATCTCAAGGAAATTCTCCAAAAGAGCATC
>NZ_CAJQQI010000152.1 GCF_905480415.1 uncultured Algibacter sp.
GCATTACTTATACCTCAAACACGACAACCAATACAGGTTTTATTGCATAAGAGTTTAGCAATTTTTAGTCCTTCTAAAATCGATGAATCAAAACAGACTATTATTGAAGATTATAATTGGAGTTTAATGGCTGAGGATAGCACTGCTTTAAATTTTAATAGCATGAAAGACAAAGTGGTTTTAGTTAATTTTTGGGCAACGTGGTGTCCACCTTGTATTGCCGAAATGCCAAGTATGCAATTATTATATAAAGATTATAAAGATAAAATTGAATTTGTTTTTATTTCAAATGAAGAATTTTCAGTAATCAATGAGTTTGTTAGTAAAAAGGGATATACGTTCGATGTATATAAACCAATAACTAAATACCCTCGAGCTTTTGATGTTAAAAGTATTCCTAGAACATTTTTAATAGCTAAAAATGGTCGAATAGTGATTGATAAAACCGGTGCTGCTAATTGGAATAGTAAAGCTGTTAGAAATGCTATAGAAAAATTAATTTTATAGTGTTTTAAAGAATGCTTTTATAAAACTCCAAGAAAATAAAGACCACATAATTTTCAATTCTTCAAAGAAAGTAGATTCCTCATCTAAAAAACGAAACATCGTTTGGATAGAATTTTTATCATAAAACTGCTGAAATATCCATTCACCCTTGTGATTCTCATCTTTTAAAACTTTTAAGAATATTTTATCGTAAAACTTAAATCGACTTTTAAATAAACTATGTGATGGTATTTTGTTTGCTTTAATATTCTCGATAATTTGAGAAACTTTTTTTTGTGTATGTTTAAAAGAATATCCCGTTGAGCCTTTAACCCAACCACCTCCTGTTCCAATTTTTGTTATTTTATTTGTATTGAACTTTTCAAAAGGGAAATTGGTCATAGGTATTTGACCTGTTTCAGTTTCAGTTATGGAATAGTTGTCAATTTTGAGATAATCTTTAATATAGGTTTTAATAAACGAGTCGTAGGTGTCCTCATTAACAAGTTGTGAGGTAAAATAAGTGAATTCAACCAATGCTGTGGTTTCAGAAAAAGGTAATACGTAAGTAAAGGTTGTTTGCTCACCATCCTTCAATCTATAATCCATCATGATGATACTGTCTTTTTCAAACGCTTTATTCTCAGTTTTAATAACCCAACCTTTAAAATGTTGTATGATAGAAATATGTTTCTTTGAATTAATGGAAAAGGTTTCAGGAATTCTGCTATCAAAAACATGCCCAGCTGTATATGTGGTTTTATTAGTTGACACCTTTACTATGTCATCTTCTGTTATTGATTCAACATGTTCAACTATAAATCTAATATTTCCTTTTTTGGAAAGCTTTTTTTTAGCATAGATATAAAAATCTATAGCTTGAATTGCTTTATATGAATATGGATTAAGTTCTAAATCAATGTTTTTTTTAGATGTAATTATCGAAGCTTTATTCCAAGACTTATGAGCAATATCTTTCCATTGAGAAGACTTAGTTTCCCAAAAACTCCACGTTTTATCATTAGTTTTTTTTTCTGAAGTGTCAATTAAAGCGATTAGCTTTTCGTCAAAGAATGAATCGGTCGCCATTTTTAGGGCAAGCTGTAATCCAGCTAATCCATTTCCAACAATAATATAATCGTAATGGACATTATTTGTCATCAGGGAGGTAGGTGAAACTATTTTTTGAAATATTTAAACGGAACGAACAACATCCCGAAGCACTCACCATCTTGTTTTCCTAAATGCTTGTGGTGAATTTTGTGAGCGCGCCTTACACCTTTTGCATACCAATTGTTAGCATTTCTAAAAAGTTTAAAACGTTGATGTATAAATATATCATGAACTATGAAGTATGATAAACCATAAGCGAAAATCCCCAAACCTATGGGTAAACCTTGCCAAAAACTTGTGTTTTTCCAAAGTAAAAAGAAACCAATACTAACTACGGCGTAGAATATAAAAAAGGCATCATTACGTTCAAACCAACTATCATGATCTTTGTGATGATGGTCTTTATGCAAACTCCACAATAAACCATGCATAATATATTTATGAGTAAACCAAGCCATGAATTCCATGAAACAATATGTGCCTAAAAATATGAGTATCCAATATAGAGTGTTCATCACCTAAAATTTAAATTAAATTTAATTGATATTTTACATAGCTGCGCATTAAAAGTTCGATTTTTTTAGGATTGGAAACGCGTATTCTGGAATCTTTTATTTTTAATGCGGGAGTTTTTTTTAGCTTTTTTAATAGTTGACTGTAATATCTGTAAGCCATAAAAACACCAAACTTAGCCTCTACAGGGAGCTTTTTTATACCACTTAAGCCCTTTTTAAAATCGGCTTCAATGTCTTCTATAATCACTTGTTTTGACGATTCATCTAAGTTTTTTAAATCAGTATTTGGAAAATATGTTCTATCCAAACCTTCAAAATCTGCTTTTAAATCTCGTAAAAAATTCACTTTTTGAAAAGCAGAACCTAAAGCCATAGCTGTATCTTTAAGTTCATTGTATTTTAGATCATCTCCGTTAACAAAAACTTTTAGGCACATGAGTCCAACAACATCTGCCGAGCCGTAAATGTACGCATGGTATTCTTCTTCTGTTAGGTAATCGGTTTTATGTAAATCCAATTGCATACTCTTCATAAAAGCATCTACTAATACTTTATCTATATCATACTTATGAAATGTGTGTTGGAATGAATTTAGGATAGGGTTAAGACTGATTTTATTTTTTAATGATAATTCTAAATCTTCAGAAAATCTGTTGAAAAGCATTTCTTTATTATAATCATGAAAAGAATCTACAATTTCATCAGCAAATCTTACAAAACCATATATGTTATAAATATCACCTCTAATAGATTTATATAGCATTTTAGTAGCTAGCGAGAATGACGTACTGTATGTTTTTGTTACAAGCTTACTGCTATTGTAAGAAACGGTATCAAATAATGACTTCATACTAATATGCTATGATGTTTTGTTACTAAATCTGCTACTAATTTACCAGAGATTAACGATGGAGGAACACCTGGACCAGGAACCGTTAATTGTCCTGTAAAAAATAAATTTTTAACAGTTTTACTTTTTAATTTGGGTCTTAAAAAAGCCGTTTGCATTAATGTATTCGCCATACCATAGGCGTTTCCTTTATACGAATTGTAATCATTTATAAAATCGTTAAGACAAAAACTTTCCCTAAATATAATATCATTTTTTACATTTTGCGATGTTAAATTTTCAAAACGTGTAATTATTTTATCAAAATAGGTTGCTCTTAGCTCTGGAGTATCTTCAATACCTGGGGCCAAGGGAATTAAAAATATACCAGCTTCTTTTCCTTCAGGGGCAACGTTATCATCAGTTATACTTGGAAAACTCGCGTAAAAAAGGGGGTTTTCCGGCCATTTAGGATTATCATAAATAGCCTCCGCATGCACATCAAAATCTACATCAAAAAATAGTGTGTGATGGTTTACATTTTTCAATTTCTTATTAAACCCTACATAAAAAAGAAGGGAAGATGGAGCAAAAGTCTTCTTTTCCCAGTAGCTCTCTGAATATTGCCTTAGTGGTTTTTCTAAAAGTGTTTCGGTATGATGGTAATCAGCACCACTTACTACAACATCAGAATAATAATTTATTCCATTTGAAACGACGCCTTTTGATTCACCGTTTTGGACAATAATATTTTCAATGGGTGCATTTGTCTTTATAGTAACTCCAAGTTCTGTAGCTAAACTTTCCATAGCAGTAATAACCTGGTACATACCTTTTTTAGGATGAAATGTACCTAAACCAAAATCCGCATAATTCATAAAACTGTAGAATGAAGGTGTGTCACTAGGTTTAGCTCCTAAAAACAGTACCGGGAATTCAAGAATTTTAACTAATCTATCATTTTTAAATTCTTTTCTGACATTTTTTTTTATGGTGCTAAAAAATTGATTGATTTTTTTAATTGTTGCTGGTGTAATTAACTCAAGAGGAGACACACCAGGGTTATAAACTAAATCTTTAATAGCAATGTCATAATTGTTTTTTGCTTGTTCGATAAACTTCTTTAGCTTTTTTGAGCTTCCAGGTTCCTCTTTTTCAAAAGCTTCGGTAATTTTTTCAAGTGTATCTTCAATGGTTATATAATCGTCTTTACCAAAGTAAACACTGTAGGCCGGATTTAATTTTTCCAAAGAGTAATAATCGGAGGGCTTCTTATTAAAATCAGAAAAAAAACGCTCAAAAACATCTGGCATCCAATACCATGTTGGACCTATATCAAAAGTGAAACCATCTTTGACAAGTTGTCTGGCACGTCCACCAATTGTATTATTTTTCTCGAAAATTGTAACCTCGTATCCAGCTTTAGCTAGATAACAAGATGCGGAGAGGGAAGAAAATCCAGATCCTATTATATTTATAGTTGACTTCATAATTGTTGAACAAATATATAAAAAAGCTAAACAATAACAGGGTATTTATAAATCTTTAATTAAATTTTCTATGGAATTGAAGATAGTTGTTTTCGGATAAAGATTATTGAGTTGTATGTCAGAAAGTTGTTTTCCTAATAAAAATAGTTTTGTATTATCTTTTTTTAACAATAATTCGTTGAATTTTTTTATGTAATCTGGTATTTCCTGTACTAGTGGATAAACTGTAAAATAAGAAACAAAGGTAATTTCATCAAAAAAATCAAGTAAGTCTGTTAAACTTTCCATTGGAACACTTTCACCTAAGAATATAGTATGATAGCCTTTACCTCTTAATTGGTAATTTATAAAAAGAAGACCAATATCATGAATTTCATTGTCAGGTAAGTAAAGAACAAATGTTTTCGATACTGGCTTTGGCTCTAAAAGTTGCAGCCTCTCTGTATTTAAAAGTATTTTTTGTTTCATGTGCACCGTTAAAAAGTGCTCATGTGCAGGAGTTATCGTGTTAGTTTGCCACAACAATCCAATCTCATTTAGTAGTGGTAGAAACACAGAATAAAAAATTTCGCTGAAAGTCTTGTTTTCTAACAAGTTATTGTAAGTACTGTAAAATAATACTTGGTCAAAATTAATCATTGCCATTTTTAATGCATTAATGGCATGATCTTCAACTTTTCTTCTCGAAGCAATTTCTCTAACTTTTATGGGTATTTGTTCTTCATCAAGCTCGGCAATTTTTGAAATTTTGAAACCGTTGTTGTTTAGAAAAGAAATATTTAATAGTTTTTGAAAACTTAATAAGCTGTAATTTCTAATGTTAGTATCAGACCTATTAGGGCTCAGTAAATTGTATCTCTTTTCCCAAATACGAATAGTATGTGCTTTTATTCCTGTAAGGTTCTCTAAATCCTTAATACTAAAGTTAACCTTAATGTTGTTCACTAAAAATGATTTTACGTTAAACAAAAATACATTTTTTTTGTTAAAACAGCAATAAAATTAATCGATAAAGTAATTATTTATTAGAAGATTAGAATTTCCTTGTATTTGAATATTTGCTAAATATGTATCGTTTGCATCGTTTTAAAGTTTTTATACTTCATTGATTTTCAGTTAAAAAATGACTTTTAATAGTTTTTAATACTCATAAATTATTTACTTTTAAAACCTACTCAATTGTAAATGTTTTTCATCTTGAAATTTCTTAATAAATTATCGGTTGCCTTCGTTTTAATAATAATTTCATCTCTGATAAACAAAAATAATCAAAATACATTGCTAATTATGAGGCAGTAAAAAATGTATTTAAACCACCAAATTAATCCCAGATATTTATTATTTAGGAGATCAAAAATGTAAGGAATGTCATAACCCTGAGTTTAAATTGTGGCAAGGGTCTCATCATGATAAAGTGATGCAAACGGTTTCAGATTCATTTGTTTTGGGCGGTTTTAATAATACAAAATATAAAAGTTAAGGCTTTACATCCGTGTTATTTTTTTTAGAGGAATAAAGTATATGCCCGAAAATATAAGACCGTATTAGAATATAAGCCTTCTATATGATAAAGTTAATGATTTGATAAATGCCGAACTATTTGCTTTGAAAGGGTTAAAAAAAGACGCGAATAATCAAGATTTGTTGTATTTATTGGCTTATCGATACTCAAAAGATAATAAAATTGAAAAGGAAAAAAAAAGTAGTTGAAAAATTAGTAAAATTATATCCAAGTAGTACTAACTACCTAAAATTTCTAAATCAATTAAAAAGTAGGACCTAATAAAAAGTGCGCACGAGAAGATTCGAACTTCCACATCCTAAAACGGATACTGGCCCCTCAAGCCAGCGCGTCTACCAATTCCGCCACGTGCGCATTAAAGAAGTGTGTAAAAATAGGAAAAGTTAAGCAATAAAGCTTAACTTTTCTTCGTGACCGGGCTGGGGCTCGAACCCAGGACCCTCTCCTTAAAAGGGAGATGCTCTACCAACTGAGCTACCAGGTCATAATTTAAAAACTAACATATTCCTGTTAGCGGGTGCAAATATAAAATGTTTAATTAATAAAACAATACTTTTTTTAAAGAAATTTTTGTTTTTTTGTGGTTCGAATACGTATGTTTTTAATAATCAATTTATAGCGAGAAAATGATCATTGTATTAATTGGATATATGGCTTCTGGGAAGACGTCGATTGGGAAAAAATTAGCAAAAAAATTGAACTATAATTTTATCGATTTAGATGATTTAATTGAAGATAAAGAAAATATGTCTGTTACAGATGTGTTTAAAGAAAAAGGCGAAATCTATTTTAGAAAGCAAGAATCGTATTATTTGAATAGATTATTAGAATCTGAAAATAATACCATTCTATCTGTTGGAGGAGGTACACCTTGTTACAGTGGAAATATAGATGTTATTCTAAGTGCCGAAAATGTTAGGAGTATATATTTAAAAGCTTCATTAACGACTCTTGTTAATAAACTAATGACAAAAAAAGCAACCCGACCTTTAATTACTCATATTGAAACTACAGAGGAAATGACAGAGTTTATAGGGAAACATTTATTTGAGCGTATTCAGTTTTATAATCAAGCAGAAATTCAAGTATCCATTGATAATAAAACCAAAGATGATGTTGTAGAAGATATTATTTTAGAGTTATTCTAAGACAATTTCATAAACTTTTCCTTCTAAAACAACTTGAACATGTTCATGTAATGAAGTAGATAGTGAAATTCCTTTAAAATCTGCTTTCACAGGATATTTTTTGTGATTTCTGTTAACCAAAACAGCAGTTTTAAATTGTTTTAAGGGCACATTTAAAAAATGCTTAACCCCATAAATCAAAGTAGTTCCAGAATTTAACACATCATCAACTAATACTATAGATTTGTTTTTATAATCTTCTTCAGGAATAGAAGTTTTTACCTCTTCCCAAGGATGCTTTTTATCTATACTAACTTTACACAGTATTGGGTTTATGTCAGATATATTTTGAAGTACAGTTTTTAATTTTTTAGCAAACACATAGCCATTTTTATCTATACCAGCTAGAATCACTTCTTTTTCATCAACATTACTCTCATATATTTGAAAAGCGATTCGTCTAATTTTATGGTTGATTTCGTTATGATTAAGGATTACATTAGTCTTAACAGTCATAATAGTATTTGTAAATTTAAAATATAAAATTACTCATTTTCATCTGTAAAATCATCAATATCTCGTCTATCTTTTTTAGTAGGTCTACCAACACCTTTTTTTCTGTAATAGTCTTTTGAATATTTTAAAAGTTCTTGAGCTTCAAACTGTTCTTTTGGTGTGGTATCTGTTCTATATAGGTCAACTAATTTTGCACCAACTCTACTTTCAGGAATATCATTAACTTTCAACCTATAATTTATTTGATCTTTTCTCAGTATAATAATATCTTGTGGAAAGACATCTCTACTTGGTTTAACAACATCATCATTAACACGAACATGTCCTTTTTTGCAAGCCGTTGTTGCAAGTGTTCTTGTTTTATAATATCTAATACACCATAAATATTTATCTATACGCATACAATTATTGTGTTAAAGGGCGTTAATATTGTTGTGCAAGAATATATTAAAATTGTATCTTGCACCGTCAAAAATAAGGAATAATGAGTTTAAGAAAAATAGGTTTTTTTATATTAAGTTTTGTTGTGGTGTTTTCATCTTGTAAAAAGGATGATGACGGAGTAGGACCTGTAACTTTAGTAATACGAGATAGAGGTGAGCAACAAGTTACTGATAAAGCTTTATTACTAGATTATTTAGAATCTCATTATTACAATTCAAGTGATTTTGGTGCTCCAAATACTAATCCTAAAATCAAAGATTTAGTAATTACTAAGCTTTTAGATGGTGAGACTATACCAGCAGAAAGTACTTTGCTTAAGGATGCTGTTGAAATTAAAAATACATTTTTTAGAGATGTTGATTATGAATATTACGTTTTAAAATTGAACCAAGGAGGCGGAACAGAATCTCCTACTTTTGCAGACAACGTATCTGTTGTTTATGAAGGTTTTGATTTAGAAAACGAAATTTTTGATAGCGCTGTAACTCCAGTTTCTTTTGATTTAACATCATTAATTCCAGGATGGAGAAAAGTTTTGACAGATTTTAATACAGCTGAAAGTTTTATTGAATCAGGAGATGGTAGTGTAAATTACTTAAATCATGGTACAGGTGTCATGTTTTTACCTTCAGGTTTAGCTTATTTTTCTACAGCTACGGGAGGTATTTCTACTTACGAATCTATAATTTTTAAATTTGAAATGTATGGGATGTCCGAAAATGATCATGATGGTGATGGAGTACCTTCATATAAAGAGGATCTAAACAACGATGGAGAATTTTTATTAAATTCTGATGTAGATACAATGGATGGAGATGATACTGATAATGATGGATCTCCAAATTATTTTGATACAGATGATGATGGTGATGGTATATTAACTATCAAT
The DNA here is from genome assembly GCF_905480415.1 of uncultured Algibacter sp. Lineage (GTDB taxonomy): Bacteria > Bacteroidota > Bacteroidia > Flavobacteriales > Flavobacteriaceae > Algibacter_B. Next base: position 8,932 of record NZ_CAJQQI010000152.1, read on the forward strand.
GAAGATACAAATGATGATGGTGACCCCACAAATGATATTGGAGCTAATGGAATACCAAAATATCTAGATCCAGAAGAAACAACTTCAAAAGACAACTAATATAACGAAATGATTAAATCAAAAAACCTCGCAATTGCGAGGTTTTTTGATTTCTATAATTTCATCTTATAATAATAGAGATATACTCAAAATTAATTGATCAGGTCTTGTATCAAGTCTATTTGTATCAATACCATTATTTCCTAAAAAAGTGGCTTCATTATCACTAAAACCGCGCTCGTATCTTAAGTCAATTCCCAATTTTTTGAAGTTAAGTCCAATACCAAAATTTAAACCTATTGAGAAATCATTTTCAATATCATTTATTGCTACACCATCAAATTCGGAGTCCAAGATGTATTGTAACGATGGACCACCAAATACGCTAATTGGTCCTAAAACTTTTAAACCAACCAATAGTGGTGCATCTAGTTTTTGCATTTTAAAGCTATCATTGTCATAATCACTTTTTGTACTTGTATAAACGAGTTCGGGTCTAAAATAAACCTGATCTCCAATTTTACCAAATAAACCAAGGTGATAACCAACGTTTCTATCAGGGTTTTGGGAGGTGTTATTAATAGATTCAAAATAATTACCGTTGGCATTGTAATTCAATCCCGCTTTAAAGCCGATACCTTGTAAGGTTTGTGCCATTATAGCTGTTGGAAAAGCGATGGCAATAATTAAAATAAAAAATAAATGTCTCATAATGTTCGTTTTTTTAGATTTCATTAACAGTATCAAAAACGTTGCCAAACGTAAATTATTTTCTTTTCATTACAATCATTATCATTTTTCAGTTATTTATCTTTGCCACCTTAAATAGTAAGGATGAAATTTGAATTGAACGCAAAAGATGCTCAAAGTAAAGCTAGAGCAGGTAAAATAACTACGGATCATGGCGTTATTGAAACTCCGATTTTTATGCCAGTTGGCACTGTAGGTACTGTAAAAGGCGTGCATCAGCGAGAATTAAAAGATGATATAAATCCTGATATTATTTTAGGGAACACCTATCACTTATACTTGCGTCCGCAAACCAAAATTATCGAAAAAGCTGGAGGACTTCATAAGTTTATGAATTGGGATAGAAATATTTTAACTGATTCAGGAGGCTATCAAGTGTACTCATTGTCTGCTAATAGAAAGATCAAGGAGGAAGGTGTAAAGTTTAAATCGCATATCGATGGAAGTTACCATACGTTTACTCCTGAAAATGTTATGGAAATTCAACGTACAATAGGTGCAGATATTATTATGGCTTTCGATGAATGTACGCCATACCCATGTGATTACAACTATGCAAAACGTTCTATGCACATGACGCATCGTTGGTTAGATAGGTGTATTAATCATCTTGAAAAAACACCTTTAAAGTATGATTATAATCAGGCCTTTTTTCCTATAGTTCAAGGTAGTACTTACAAAGATTTACGTATGCAATCTGCTGAATATATAGCTAATGCTGGAGCAGTTGGTAATGCTATTGGAGGGCTTTCTGTTGGTGAACCTGCGGAGGAAATGTATGCAATGACAGATGTGGTTTGTTCCATTTTACCAGAAGATAAACCAAGATATTTAATGGGCGTAGGTACACCAATCAATATTTTAGAAAATATTGCGTTAGGTGTAGACATGTTTGATTGTGTGATGCCAACACGTAATGCAAGAAATGGCATGTTGTTTACGGCTTATGGAAGTATAAATATTAAAAATTTAAAATGGGCTGATGATTTTTCGCCTGTGGATGAGATGGGAATTACATTTGTTGATACAGAGTATAGTAAAGCTTACTTAAGGCATTTGTTTACTGTGAATGAATTACTTGGAAAACAAATTGCAACTATTCATAATCTTGGATTTTATTTATGGTTGGTTCGCGAGGCTAGAAAACATATATTAGCAGGAGATTTTAAAACGTGGAAAGATCAAATGGTTAAACAAATGGATAATCGTTTGTAAGAATATTGATGAAAATTCTAGACTGGTACATACTAAAACGTTATTTGTTTACATTTTTTATGATGTTGCTGCTTTTCATTCCTATTGGGATAACGGTGCATCTTGCTGAAAAAATCGGAAAAATCCTTGAAAACGAAGTCCCTATAGATGAAGTCTTAGTTTACTTTCTAGACTTTACTATTTACTTTGCTCATCTCTTGTTCCCACTATTTTTATTTTTATCAGTTATATGGTTTACTTCTAAACTAGCAAATAATACTGAGGTTATAGCTTTCTTAAGTTCCGGAGTTTCTTTTACTCGTTTTTTAAGACCATATATGATTGGGGCAACAATTGTTGGGATATTAGCAATAATTCTGGGCTTATTTTTAGCTCCCAAAGCTAGTGAGGGGTTTAATGATTTTAGCTATAAATATTTTAAAAAGGGTAGAAGTGCCGTCGAAAACACCAATGTATTCAGGCAAATAAATGACAACGAAATTATTTACGTAAGTAACTTTGATGTTAAAAACAATGTTGGTAATAACTTTACTTTAGAGCATTTTGAAGAAAATAAGCTTCAATATAAAATTACAGCCAATACTATCAGATATATACCTAAGGATACTATTTATAGGTTAACAAATTATGTAAAAAGAGATATTGGCGAGCACGAAGATGAATTAGAGATTATAAGAAAAAAAGACACGCTTTTTACTTTCGATGTTGATGATTTGATTCCAGTAATTTACGCAGCTGAAACTAAAATGTATGGTGAGTTAAAAGAGTTTATAGCCAAAGAGGAAGCTAGGGGCTCTTCTAATGTAGGGCGTTTTAAATTGGTTTTATATAGAAAATGGAGTTTACCAGTTTCAGTATTTATTTTAACTATTATTGCTGTAGCAGTATCTTCTATTAAGAGGAGAGGTGGGATGGGAGTAAACTTAGCAGTTGGGATCTGTATTGCTATGATTTTTGT
>NZ_CAJQQI010000153.1 GCF_905480415.1 uncultured Algibacter sp.
GGAGAAACGGCTGTACGCGCACCAATCCATAATAAATCTACATCATGTTCCAAAGCTAACTTTACGTGCGCTGCATTTGCAACTTCTGTACAGGTTTTCATACCTGTTTCTTCTTTTACCTTCTTTAACCATCTTAAACCAATTTCTCCAACACCTTCAAACATTCCTGGTCTTGTTCTTGGTTTCCATATACCTGCTCTAAAATAGCTTACGTCTGTATCTTTCAATTCGTGAGCAATTTTTAATACTTGCTCTTCCGTTTCTGCGCTACATGGACCTGCAATGACTAACGGATGATCTAAATTTAAATCATCTAACCAGGTTCTCATTTCTTTTTTGTTTTCCATAATTTTATTCTTAACTAATTCCTTTTAAAATATCTTTAATATGATTTGTGCTTTCCATCTCACTGAAAATAGCCTCAAAATCGTCTTGTTCCATTAACTTCTTAAAATGGGCGAGATTGTTTATGTACTCTTCTAAAGTTTCAATAACATTAGTCTTGTTTTGCTTAAAAATAGGCGTCCACATTTCTGGAGAACTTTTAGCTAAACGCACCGTTGAAGCAAATCCACTACCTGCCATGTCAAAAATGTCACGCTCGTTTTTTTCTTTCTCAATAACTGTTTTTCCTAACATAAAAGCACTAATATGCGATAAATGTGATACGTAGGCTATATGTTTATCATGATCTACAGGATTCATATAACGAATACGCATTCCAATGTCAGTAAACAACTTTAATGCTTTTTCTTGAAGTTTGAATGTTGTTTTTTCAACTTCACAAACAATATTCGTTTTTCCTTGAAACAAACCTTCAATAGCTGCAGTTGGCCCTGAATGTTCTGTTCCAGCAATAGGATGCATTGCTAAAAAATTTCTTCGCTTTGGATGATTTTCAACAGCTTTACATATATCTTCTTTAGTAGAACCTGCATCAACAACTAGGCCTGTATCAGATACTTTATCTAAAATAGTAGGCAATAGTTTAACAGTAGCATCAACAGGAATTGAAACAATTACTAAATCCGCATTTTCAATATCATCTAAAGTGGCCTTTTTATCAATTAGCTTTAACTCCAAAGCTTTATCTAGGGTTGAATCTTTTCTACTAATACCATGAATAACCACATCTGGATTATTCTTTTTGATATCTATAGCAAGACTACCTCCTATTAAACCAACTCCTATGGCGTATATATTTTTCATACTATTTTACTCGAGCTATAGCTTCTTCTAAAACTTCGGTTGATGCACATAAAGAAAACCTGATGTAACCTTCTCCTTTTGTTCCAAAAATGGTTCCTGGTGTTATGAAAATATGATTCTCCTTTAACACCAAATCGATAAACTCTTCAGACTTTACATATGCTGGTAATTTTGCCCAAACAAAAAGTCCTGATGCATCCTTATCGTAAGTACAATTTAACGCATCCGCTAATTGCCAAACTAAATTTCTACGTTCTTTATACACATTATTCAAAGTAGCGAACCACATATTTGAACATTTCATCGCTTCAATCGCTCCTTTTTGTATGCCGTAAAACATACCAGAATCCATATTACTTTTTACTTTCAAAATATTATTAATATGCTCGCTAGCTCCCATTACCATACCTACACGCCAACCTGACATATTAAAGGTCTTACTTAAAGAATTCAATTCTAAACACACATCCTTTGCGCCTTCAACACTTAAAATACTTTTAGGCGAATCATTTAATATAAAACTATATGGATTATCATTTACAATTAAAATATTGTGACGCTTTCCAAAGGCTACTAATTCTTCAAATACAAATTTACTAGCTTTTGCACCTGTTGGCATATGCGGATAGTTAACCCACATCAACTTCACTTTACTTAAATCTAAGCGTTCTAAAGCTTTAAAATCTGGCATCCAGTTGTTGGCCTCATCAAGTTCATAAAGCACACCTTTTGCGCCTACTAGTTTTGCTACAGATTGATAAGTTGGGTATCCTGGATTGGGAATAAGTACTTCATCTCCTTCATTTAAATATGCCATGGAAATATGCATAATACCTTCCTTACTTCCCATCAATGGCAAAATCTCTGTGCCTGAACTTAAGTTTACCGAAAAATGTTCTTTATAAAACCTTGATATAGCATCTCTAAGTTCTGGAAGCCCTTGATAACTCTGATATTTATGAGCAATAGGGTTTTCAAAACTTGCTGAAATAGCAGACAACACTTTTTTTGGTGGTTGCATATCTGGGCTACCAATACCTAAATTAATAACAGGTTTACCACTTGCAATAAGCAAATTCACTTCTCTTAATTTCTTTGAAAAGTAGTATTCTTCAACAGTTTGCAATCTGTTCGCTGCCTCAATCATAACTTAGCATTTTTATATTCTCCTAACACTTTAAATTCCTCCCCCATAATATCTATAATAGACTTTGCTTTTTTGAAATCGTCATAACTTTCAAACGTAACATCAACAAAAAAGGCATACTTCCATGGTGTTTCAACAATTGGCAAAGATTGAATTTTTGTTAGATTCAATTTACAATCGCTCATCACATTCAAAATTGTTGCTAGACTTCCCCGCTTATGGTTGGCCTCAAATTTCATAGAAGCTTTATTTATTTCATTTTCTGGCACTTCAGAATTGGTCCGTTTAACTATTACAAAACGGGTTTCATTATGCCTAATCGTTTGTATACTATGTGCCAAAACATCTAACTCAAAAATTTCAGCAGCGGCAACACTTGCAATGGCACCAACACCAGTTAATTTTTTTTCTTGAATCCGTTTTGCTACTTCGGCAGTATCTTTATCTTCAACTAGTTTGATGTGCGAATGTGATTTAAAAAACTCTTTACATTGCAATAATGCCATAGGATGTGAATACACTTCTTTAATATCAGCAATACTTTGATTTGGCAATGCCATTAAATTATGTTGAATATCCAAATAATGTTCACCAACTATATGCAAACCATATTTATCAATTAATGCATAATTAGGAATTATAGAACCTGCAATAGAATTCTCTAGAGCCATAATTGCAGCATCGCATGACTGGGTAGTTAAAGAATCTACAACGCTATCGAACGTCATACACTCAATAAAATCAACAGGTTTACTAAAAAACTCTTGTGATACTATGTGGTGGAATGATCCTTTTACACCTTGTATAGCTACTGTTTTTATCAAAATTTAATTTAAAATTTAAAATTTCTATTGTTCCTATTCAATCTATTAACGGCTAAACAAAAAAAAGTCTCGATTTTCATCGAGACTTATAATGTTAATTTATGTTTTAAATTATACACACAACGCCTCGCTTCTTTTGCTAAAAAAGAAATAAAACCAATTGTTAAAATATGTATAATGTCCTGTCATCGTAATAATTGAGTGGCTAAAGTAATTAATTATTTAAGAAATCAAAATACTATAAAACCTTTTTTTAGTTTTTATCAAAAGTTTTAAAGATTTTATAGTAAATCACATATTACATTGGATAATCATTATTTTTGAACAAACTATTTTATATATGTCTATTGAAGTTGATGGAGTATCAAAAATTTACGGTAATCAAAAAGCTTTAAATAATATCTCTTTTAAAGTTGATAAGCCAGAAATTGTTGGTTTCTTAGGTCCAAATGGTGCCGGTAAATCAACCATGATGAAAATTTTAACTACTTACTTAAAAGCAAATGAAGGTTACGCCAAAATAAATGGTTATAATGTAGATACCAATTCAAAAGAAGTTCAACAAAGTGTTGGCTACCTTCCAGAGCACAACCCTTTATATTTAGAGCAGTACGTTAAAGAGTATTTAGCATTTAATGCAAATATATACGGCGTAAGTAAACGTCGCATTAATGAAGTTATTGAATTAACCGGCCTCATGCCTGAAGTTAACAAGAAAATTGGTCAGTTATCAAAAGGCTATCGCCAGCGTGTGGGTTTAGCTAATGCCTTATTGCATGATCCTGAAGTTTTAATTTTAGATGAACCTACTACGGGCTTAGATCCAAATCAACTAATTGATATTCGTAACTTAATTAAATCTGTTGGAAAAACAAAAACTGTATTTCTGTCAACACATATCATGCAGGAAGTTGAAGCGATGTGCGACCGAGTTATCATTATAAATAATGGTAAAATTGTTGCCGACAAAAAGCTAAAAAATCTTAGAAACGAAAAAGAACAAGTAGTTATTGTCGAGTTCGATTATCGTATAGAAGATTCTCTTTTACTCAACCTTCCGAATATAAAAAAAGTAGTTAATACTCATGATTTTGTTTATGAAATCACTTTTAAAACTTCTGACGATATGCGCTCTTATGTTTTTGATTTTGCACATGATAATCAATTAAAAATTCTACAACTTAATCAAAAGAACACAAGCTTAGAGTCTTTATTCAGAGATTTAACGACTAAATAATTAGAACTGTATCATTATCATTTTCTAAATATATTTTGAAGTATGACAAATATCATCATACTCCAGCCTTTAAGACATTAATTTTGTAATGTTAAAAACTAAATAAGCATAGTTAAATTGTAATAAAAATGAGCAATAGCTATATTTGTAATTCTACAAAAAGATTAAAATGAGTAAAGGAATTTATGTAGCAACCATAGAGCCTAATAGTGGTAAATCTGTTGTTGTACTTGGCCTAATGCGAATGCTATTAGGTAAAACTGCCAAAGTAGGATACTTTAGACCTATTATTGAAGACATCAAAGTTGGTGAAATGGATAACCATATTAACACCGTCGTATCTTATTTTGAAATTGACATTAATTATAAAAAAACCTATGCTTTTACAAGAAGTCAGGTTCTAGATTTATATAACCAAGGAAAATCTGGTAAAGTTATTGACGAAATCATTAAGAAGTATAAAAATCTTGAGGAGCGTTTTGATTTTATTTTGGTAGAAGGAACTGATTTTTCACATGAAAATTCCAGCTTAGAATTAGATATTAATCTTTTAATTTCTAAAAATTTAGGGTTACCTGCCATAATTGTTTCACAAGGTGATGGGAAATTGCTGTCTGATGTCGTTGATAATGTTCAGTTGGCGCATGATACTTTTAAAGAAGAAGTAGATGTGCTCTCAATAATGACCAACAAAATCAATCCAGATGAGGTATCGACTTTAAAATCGCTTTTAAAAGCACGAATAAATAGTGGTACAGATATTACCGTAATTCCGAAAATCAATAGTTTAGCCAGTCCTACAGTCAAGGAAATTGTAAAAACATTGAAAGGAAATATTCTTTTTGGCCATGACATGCTAAATAATCAAGTTGATAACTTTAATGTGGCCACAATGCAACTCCGTAATTATCTTAACCAATTAAAAGACGATTGTTTGGTAATAACAGCAGGAGACAGAGCAGATATTATTTTAGGCTCACTTCAAGCCAATAGATCAAAAAACTATCCAAAAATTTCTGGAATTATTTTAACAGGTGGTTTAATGCCCGAAGTATCCATTTTAAAACTAATTGAAGGGTTATCAAGTATAGTTCCAATAATTAGCGTTAAAGGAGGAACCTTCTCTGTCGCCAATGAAATAGGCAAAATTAAGTCTAGGATCTATGCCGAAAATATCGAAAAAATCGAGACCTCAATTGCAACCTTTGAAAAGCATGTTGATACTGATAAATTAGCCAACGATTTAATCACGTTTAGATCCGATATATTTACTCCAAGAATGTTTCAATACAATTTGTTGCAACGTGCCTTAAAGGATAAAAAACATATTGTACTGCCTGAAGGTGATGATGAAAGAGTGTTAAAAGCTGCTGCAAGATTGATTGATGCACATGTTGTGGAGTTAACTTTAATTGGTGAAAAAGAAAAAATTAAAGAACGAATAGAAAACTATGACATATCTTTAGACATTAATGATGTAAATATTGTTAACCCAATTGAATCGCCACACTTTAAGGATTACGTAAATACATTTTATGAACTAAGAAAACATAAAGGTGTAAACTTAGACATGGCTAAAGATGCTATGACGGACGTATCGTATTTTGGCACCATGATGATTTATAAAGGGCACGCAGATGGTATGGTTTCTGGTGCTGTGCATACTACAGCCCACACTTTACGTCCTGCATTACAATTTATAAAGACTAAACCAGGAGTTAACATTGTATCGTCGGTTTTCTTTATGTGTTTAGAAGATCGCGTTTCAATTTTTGGAGATTGCGCAATTAATCCAAATCCTAATGCAAAACAATTAGCCGAAATTGCTATTTCATCAGCAAAAACTGCTCAAGATTTTGGCGTTGAACCCAAAGTTGCTATGTTATCTTATTCCTCTGGCGCCTCTGGTAAAGGTGAAGATGTTGAACGTGTTAGAAAAGCAACCGAAATCGCAAAAGCACAAGCACCAAATTTAAAAATTGAAGGTCCTATACAATATGACGCAGCAGTGGATATGCGTATTGGTAAAAGCAAATTACCTGATTCTGAAGTTGCAGGACAAGCAAGTGTTTTAATTTTTCCTGATTTAAACACAGGTAATAATACTTATAAAGCGGTACAGCGCGAAACCGGGGCATTAGCTATTGGACCAATGCTTCAAGGTTTAAACAAACCGGTAAACGATTTAAGCAGAGGCTGTACTGCTGATGATATTTATAGCACTGTAATTATAACCGCAATTCAAGCCCAAGACTTTTAACTTATGCAAGTACTTGTTTTAAATTCGGGAAGTTCTTCCTTAAAATTTCAATTATTTTCAATGCCAGAAAAAAAGATTCTTTGTTCTGGTTTAATTGAGCGTATTGGTTTTGATGACGCCAAATTCATATTCAAAACTGACAAAAATACTATTGAAGTTGTTGCTGCTATACCAAACCATAAAGTTGGTTTAGAATTGTTATCTAAACAATTATTAGATAAAGAAACTGGTATTATCAAATCTGCAGATGCCATTGATATTGTGGGGCATCGTGTTGTTCATGGTGGAAAACATTTTAGTAATACAACTGAAATCACTCAAGTTGTTAAAGAAAAAATAAAAGCACTGTCTTCGCTAGCACCTTTGCACAATCCAGCAAATCTGGAAGGTATTGAAGTTGCTGAAGCTATATTTCCAAACGCAAAACAAGTAGCTGTTTTTGATACAGCTTTTCATCAATCTATCCCTGAGCATGCTTATAAATATGCCATTCCAAATGAGTTTTTAGAAAAACACAATATTCGTTTGTACGGTTTTCATGGAACTAGTCATAAATACGTTTCAGAAAAAGCTATTGAATATTTAGGGAAACAAAATTCAAAAATCATCACCATTCACTTAGGTAATGGTTGCAGTATGACTGCTATTAAAAACGGAAAAAGTATTGACCATACATTAGGGTTTTCACCAGTTAACGGTCTTATTATGGGTACACGTTCTGGAGATATTGATCAATCTATAATATTTCATTTAGCAAAAAAATTCAATTATAGTCTAGATGAAATCAATTCACTTTTACAAAACAAAAGTGGTATGTTGGGCTTAACAGGGTTTAGCGACTTAAGAGATATTCAAGCTGGAGCCGAAAAAGGAAATAAAGATTGTAAGCTTGCTTTACAAATGAATGCTTATCGCATAAAAAAATATATTGGAAGTTATGCTGCAATCATGAACGGGTTGGATGCTATTGTTTTTACTGCCGGTATAGGCGAAAACTCACCTGAAATGAGACAACGCGTTTGCGAAGATTTGGACTATTTAGGAATAATTCTAGATATTAATAAAAATCAAGTAAGACCAGACAAATTGACCGTTGTTAGCACTGATGCATCAAAAGTAAAAGTATTAGTTATCCCAACAAATGAAGAACTAGAAATTGCAAAACAATCGATGGAGTTATTCGAAAATTAATCGTCCTCTATAAACTTCTTCAACATTAATAATTGGTGGTACGTTTACTGAAATAACATCTCCAATACCAGAAATTTTACCTTTAATTTCTTGTTGCGGATTTACAATCATATCGTTTGAACCTCTGTTTGACAAAGTAACTTTTTGGGCTATTAAATTTCGGCCTTCAAATCGAGAAGTTCCTGCTGCAAATGTAATATTCAAATTATCTGTTTGTCCAATAATATAACATACAGATAGATTATTAAATACCAAGTTAAAATTAGTGTTGTCAATTTGCAACCTAAAATCACCAACATTAAAAGATTCAGGAGCACTAAAATCTTCAGATAACACTGTTAAACTAGGATAGCTTAAAACACCATCAGAACTTATTTCATATTGTGTTGAACTTCGTATTTCAGTAATACTAGAGGATGTTACATAAACTTTAGTAATACCATAATCTCTAATATAGTTACACGTATTATTATCAGTTAAAGTTAATCTGCCATCAACAACTTCAGCCACAACATCATTAATCAAATTCTTTCCCGTTTCAATAATCACACTTTGAGTAATTCCTTCTTTAATAATTAACTCAATATCTCGGTTCACTAAAATCTTATCAAAACTAGAAACGATTATCTCCTGTTGAATAATAGGTCCAGCCTTTTGAAAACAGTCACCAGTATCTTCAATATCACAAGCGATAATTAATAAAAATGATAATATGAATGATAATTTTCTCATAATCTTACGCCTACTCCAAATTCAACACCTTCTGCTTTAGCACCATGAGATTTGAGTGTTAAAGCACCAAACCACTTTTTAGCAAAATACCGTTTCAAACCTATCCTAACGTATGTCCTACCTTCAAAATCAAAAGGATAATATACATAATAACCTAATTGTGTAATTAACGATGTTTTATTTAGAAACAATTCATGCCCAGCAAAAATACCAATACGTTTATGGTCTTCATCTCCAGAGACACCCTGATTAGGAAACGCAACACTTCTATAATAAATGAATTCTTTTAAGAAGTTTGAGAAAAAGACATCTGTTCCTAATTGCAAAGCACTTGATTTATTTATCCGCTTATCGGCATAAGCAGACAAGATATACATCGCATATTGCCCACTTCCAAAAATATCACTTTCATTAATTCCTGTTCTAAAAGCAAAATTATATTTAATAGGTTCAGAAAAAACTTGATCTTGTTTTTTATCAATAGTGTATTGATATTCTAAATCTTCATCATCTAAGCTGTAAGTCACACCTACATTATATGTTATAGAATTCGTTCCGTTATTTGGCGATTTCACATTAGCATTAGAATAATGAATCAAAGAAAACCCGGCTTGTAAACCAAACTTATCAAAAATACGTTCCTTTTTATAATTCAACATCACAAAAGTACTACTCCCAAATTTAGAGCCAAATGCTACGTTTTTAAAGTTAGTTTCTCTGTTATAGGGATTGGTATTATGAGCCATACCTTGACCAATTCGAAACATTAAGTTTCGCTTTAAAAAGTAAAAATTATAGTGTGCATAAAGTGAAAAATTATTTCCTAAAACATCATTCTTCATGTTTTGATAAGCCAAAGAAAATCCGTAATCTGGATAATTATAACGCTGTTCCCAGTCTTCAAAACCAAATGTTTTTTTATTCCAACCTAAAATAAAGCCTTCAGGATGTCCTTTAATCAAATGGAGAATTTCGTTATTGTGAAGCGCTATATTTCCTTGAAAATAGTTAACATCAACATAGGATGTATGTGTCTTGTCTTGAGAAAAAGAAAAGCCAAAAGCTAAACAAAAAACACATAAAAACAGTTGACGCATAAATAGGTTTTACGCCGCAAAAATAACTTAATTATTAAAATAATTTTGATGCAATAGCTTTTATATTATCACTTTTACCCATTGAGTAATAATGTAATACGGGCACACCCGCTTTTCTAAGTTCTTCAGATTGTTTAATAGCCCACTCAATACCAACTTGCCTTACCGCCTTATTATCTTTGCATTTTTCAACTTCGGTAATCAATTCTTCTGGCAAATCAATTTTAAAAACTTGAGGTAATAATTGTAGATGACGCTTAACCGCTATGGGTTTAATTCCAGGAATAATAGGTACATTAATACCCGCAGCTGCTGCTGCATCTAGAAACTTAAAATATTTCTGATTATCAAAAAACATTTGTGTCACAACATAATCCGCTCCTGCATCCACTTTTTCCTTAAGTCGTCTCAAATCTGTTTGTAAAGAAGGAGCTTCCATGTGTTTTTCAGGATAACCAGCAACACCAATACAAAAATTCGATTTATGCTCAGACTCAATAACATCATGTAAATATTTACCAGTATTTAAATTCTGAATTTGCGCCACCAAATTAGTCGCAAATTTATGTCCGCCATTAGAGGCTTCAAAGTATTTTTCATGGCTCATTGCATCACCACGTAACGCCATAACATTATCAATACCAAGGTAATGACAATCAACCAACAAATATTCTGTTTCTTCCCTTGTAAAACCTCCACATAGCACATGTGGCACAGTATCCACATTATATTTATGCTTAATAGCAGCACAAATACCAACCGTTCCTGGGCGCATACGTGTCACTTTTCTATCCAAAAGCCCATCACCTTTATCAATATAAATATACTCTTCCCTAGATGTTGTTACATCAATAAATGGTGGCTTAAACTCCATTAAAGGGTCAATATTATTATACAATTCCTGAATATTTCTACCTTTCTGTGGCGGTATAATTTCAAACGAAAACAAAGTTTTTCCGTTTGCCTGTTTTATGTGATCTGTTACTTTCATCGATTAACTTTTGTCATTCTCACAATTGAGAGAACCTTATCAATATTTATTTTTTTTGCGTTACCACAAGGGTCGCGCTTTCCTCTATATCTTTTTTTCGTGCTTCAAAAAAGGTTAAGAATATCAACAGATATTCGAACAGTTGCAATCGCTAAACCATGCTCACTCTTCGGCTAAAGTTGGGTGTAACCACTTTCTAGCTTTCTCCTTTGCAATACCTTTTCTTATAGCATAATCCGTTACTTGGTCATCCGTAATTTTACCTAAACCAAAATATTTAGCTTCTGGGTTTCCAAAATAATAACCCGATACTGCCGCCGCTGGCCACATCGCTAAACTTTCGGTTAATTTTACACCAATTAATTTTTCAACTTCTAACAATTCCCAAATCGTTTCTTTTTCTAAATGGTCCGGACATGCAGGATATCCTGGCGCTGGCCGAATGCCTTTATAGCTTTCTTTTATCAAATCTTGGTTAGAAAGATCTTCATTTGAGGCATAACCCCAATGTTTTGTTCTCACTTGCTTATGTAAATATTCTGCAAAAGCTTCAGCAAATCTATCCGCAATGGCTTGTGCCATTATCGCGTTGTAATCATCCTCTTTATCTCTGTAACTATCTGCTAATTCCTGCGCTCCAAAAATCCCGACGCAAAACGCTCCCATATAATCTTTTTTACCAGTTTCTTTTGGCATAATAAAATCTGATAAAGCATGATTAGGAATACCTTCACGCTTTTTTAATTGCTGACGCAAGGTTCTAAAAACAGCAACTTCTTTACCTTTTTTCTGAATAGAAATATCATCTTCATTAATTGAGTTCGCTTCAAACAATCCAAAAATTGCTTTAGGTTTTAAGAGTTGTTTTGCAATAATCTCTTGAATCATTTCCTGAGCTTCTTCATACATAGTTGTAGCTTGATCCCCAACAACCTTATCCGTCAAAATATCTGGAAATTTACCATGCAAGTCCCAACTTCTAAAAAACGGACTCCAATCTATAAATGGCACTAACTCTTTTAAACTCAATTGTTTTAAAATCTGAACTCCTAACTCTTTGGGCTTTACAATTTCAGAAGTTTCCCAATCAATTTTATACTTTCTATCTCGTGCTTCATTAATCGATATATACAATTTCTCTTTACCTCGTTTTAAAAACTTGGTTCTAAATTCATCATAATCCGTCTTCATTTTTGCTACATACTCATGCGAAGTTTTTTTATTCAACAAATCACCCACAACCGTTACGGCTCTTGAGGCATCATTTACATGAACCACAGCATTTTTATACTGCGTATCAATCTTAACTGCCGTATGTGCTTTTGATGTTGTTGCCCCTCCTATAAGTAATGGTAAATCAAAATTCTGACGTTGCATTTCCTTCGCTAAATACACCATTTCATCAAGTGATGGTGTAATTAAACCAGATAAACCAATAGCATCAACACGTTCCTTTATGGCTGTTTCAATAATTTTTTCAGGTGATACCATAACCCCTAAATCAATTATTTCGTAATTATTACAAGCTAAAACCACACTCACAATATTTTTACCAATATCATGCACATCACCTTTTACAGTTGCCATTAATATTTTCCCAACAGGCTCTTGTTTATCTCCTTTCTCAGCTTCAATAAAAGGATTCAAATAGCCTACTGCCTTTTTCATGACTCGAGCAGATTTTACTACTTGCGGTAGAAACATTTTGCCAGCGCCGAATAAATCGCCAACCACATTCATTCCAATCATCAAATGACCTTCAATCACTTCAATTGGCTTATCTGCTTTTTCTCTTGCTTGTTCAATATCTTTAATAATAAAGGCATCAATACCCTTTACTAAAGCATGCGTTATTCTATCTTGTAATGGATTTTCTCTCCAAGTTAAATCTAATCCTTTTTCTACTTTCGAGCCCTTTACTGTTTCAGCAAAATCTAATAAACGTTCTGTTGCATCGTCTCTTCTATCTAAAATAACATCCTCTACACGCTCCAACAAATCCTTAGGAATATCATCATAAATCTCTAAAAGCGCAGGATTTACAATCCCCATATTCATACCCGCTTGAATCGCATGATATAAAAATACTGAGTGCATCGCTTCACGAACACCATCATTCCCTCTAAAAGAAAAAGACACGTTACTCACACCTCCACTTACACTAACGTTTTCAAGATTTTGGCGAACCCAACGTGTAGCTTCAATAAAATCGATAGCATTTTTTCGATGCTCTTCCATACCTGTAGCAACAGGAAAAATATTTAAATCGAAAATGATATCTTCTGACGGGAACCCTACTTTGTTAACTAAAACATCATAGGAACGTGTTGCAATTTCAATACGCCTTTCATAATTATCTGCTTGTCCAGTTTCATCAAAAGCCATTACAATTACTGCTGCTCCATATCTTTTTATTTGTTTTGCTTCCCAAATAAATTTGTCTTCACCTTCTTTAAGCGAAATAGAATTCACTACACACTTTCCTTGCACCACTTGAAGTCCAGCTTCAATAATTTCCCATTTAGAACTATCAATCATGATAGGTACTCTACAAATATCTGGCTCGGCAGCTATAAGATTTAAAAAACGAATCATCGCTTCTTTTCCATCAATTAAACCATCATCAAAATTAATATCTATGATTTGAGCCCCACCATCCACTTGATGACGCGCAATATCTAAAGCTTCATCAAACTTTTCTTCTTTTATTAATCGTAAAAATTTTCGAGAACCCGCAACATTAGTACGTTCTCCAACATTTATGAAATTGCTATTTTCGTTTAAAACCAACGGTTCTAAGCCGGACAACTTCATGAATTTCGTTTGTTTTATTTTCATTACTTATAATGTTCTACTGTTGGAAATGGGTCATAAAAATGATGCAATAACGCTCTCCATTCTTGATATTCTTCAGATTTACGAAATCCAATTTCATGATCTTCTATCGTTTCCCAATTCACTAATAAAATATATTTATCGTTTTGCTCGATACACTTTTTTAATTGATGCGAGAGGTAACCTTTCATTGAAGCAATAATTTTTTCTGCTTTTTGAAAATTAGTTTCAAAAGCTTCTGATAACCCTTCTTTTATATTTAATGTGGCTACTTCTAGAATCATAACTTATAATCTAATGTGATGCTGAAACCAATTCAGCACGACGTGGTTTGTATTTAGCTGCAATATTTGCAATGACTCTAATATGCTCTGGCGATGTACCACAACAACCACCAATAATATTTATTAAATCCTTTTTTAGATATTCTTCGATTTGTTCGCCCATTTCATCTGGAGTTTCATCATATTCTCCAAAAGCATTTGGCAAACCTGCATTTGGATGCGCAGAAATAGCAAAATCTGTTTTATTGGCAATCGCTTCTAGATGTGGTTGTAATAAATTTGCACCTAATGCACAATTAAACCCAACAGATAATAATGGAATGTGAGATACTGATATTAAAAACGCCTCGGCTGTTTGTCCTGATAATGTTCTTCCAGAAGCATCTGTAATAGTTCCACTTAACATAATTGGAATATCAATACTTCTTTCATCTTTCACCTCTTCAATTGCAAATAATGCTGCCTTAGCATTCAACGTATCAAAAACCGTTTCTACTAATAATAAATCCACACCACCATCTACTAAAGCTTCGACTTGTTGTTTGTAAGCCATTCTTAATTCATCAAATGTTACCGCTCTATAGCCAGGATCATTCACATCTGGCGACATACTCGCCGTTCTATTTGTTGGCCCAATAGATCCTGCAACAAACCGAGGTTTATGAGGTTCTTTAGCAGTAAATTCATCAGCAACTTCTTTAGCTATTTTAGCCGACTGGTAATTGAGTTCATATACCAAATCTTCCATTTGGTAATCAGCCATAGCGATAGTAGTTCCTGAAAACGTGTTGGTTTCAACAATATCTGCACCTACTTCAAAATATTTCCCATGAATGGTTTTAATAGCTTCTGGCTGAGTAATAGACAATAAATCGTTATTACCTTGTAGTGGTGTTGGGTAATCTTTAAAGCGCTCGCCTCTAAAATCTTTCTCAGTAAATTTGTAAGCTTGCAACATGGTACCCATGGCGCCATCTAGCACTAAAATACGATCTTGTAAAGCTTGTTTTATATTTGACATTTTGATATTATTTATATCTGTATGTCATCAAGAAAAGTGGAAAAAACACTTTTCGTTATCTTTCCAATAATCATTAAAATTATTAGTAGAATTTAGCACCTTCTTTAAAAGCTAAAGGGTTGCCAAGGCTTCAATGGGTCTAATCCCTCTACCTTTCTTGATAACACTAATACGTTAATGAACTCGAGAACAAAAATACTAACTAAATTACTTTATTCACACTAATTTGATAAAAATCGCCCCTTATTATTCAAAAAGTGATGATGATAAATATCTATCGCCTATATCGCAAATAATCGCAACAATAACGCCTTTATCTATAGAATCTGCTATTTTTAATGCGCAATATACTGAACCACCACTACTCATTCCTGCAAAAACACCTTCTTCTCTCGCTAATCTTATGGCCATAGCCTTGGCATTCTTTTCTGAAACATCTAACACTATATCCACTTTTTTAGGATCGAAAAACTTTGGCACATAATCTGGCGACCATTTTCTAATCCCTGGAATTCTTGCTCCGTCAGCAGGTTGCCCGCCTACAATCATAATATTCTTATTTTTTTCTTTTAAGTATGTCGATGTTCCTGTTATAGTTCCTGTAGTCCCCATGGCGGCCACAAAATGAGTAACTTTTCCTTCAGTGGCTTCCCATATTTCTGGTCCAGTAGTTTTGTAATGTGCCTTCCAATTGTCATCATTTTCAAACTGATTCAACAACGTATAACCTTTTTCGTCTCTAAGTTTAAAAGCCAAATCTCTGGAGCCTTCAATACCAACATCAGCAGATGTTAAAATCACCTCAGCACCATAAGCACGCATAGTTTTAACGCGTTCTTCCGTAGAATTCTCAGGCATAATTAGAACCATTTTCAGTCCTAAAAGCTTCGAAATAAAAGCCAAAGCAATTCCTGTATTTCCACTTGTAGCTTCAACTAAGGTTCCTCCTTTTTTTATCTCACCACGTTTTAAAGCTTCATTAATCATATTAAACGCTGGTCTGTCTTTTACACTTCCTCCAGGGTTATTACCTTCTAATTTTAAAAACAACCTGACCCCTTTTTTCGAAATAAGATGTGTTGCTTCAACTAAAGGTGTATTGCCAATTTGACCAATAATACTATTTTCGAATTCCATTCTTTTTTGGTCTTATTTTAATTTCTGTTTGATAAGTTACTAACGAATTTTCAGGAACCGATTCTGTAATCCAGACGTTAGCACCAATAACACTATTTGCCCCTATAATAATATCTCCTCCTAGAATGGTTGCATTGGCATAGATGCATACATTGTCCTCAATAGTTGGGTGTCTTTTTGTGGAGGCCAAACTTTTAGCTACTGAAATACCTCCTAAGGTTACACCTTGATAAATCTTAACGTCAACTCCGATAATAGATGTTTCTCCAATCACAATACCAGTACCATGGTCAATATAAAACGATTCACCAATAGTGGCTCCCGGATGAATATCTACACCTGTAATACCATGAATATACTCACTCATCATTCTTGGTAAAATATAAACCCCAAGCTTATAAAATGCGTGGCTCAGCCTATAGATTGAGATTGCATAAAAACCGGGGTAGGCCATGTATATCTCTGCTAAAGAATGCGAAGCAGGATCATTCTTTTCAAATGCAATGGCATCAAGATCTAGTTTCCTTCTAATCTCTGGAAGCTGGGTTTTAAATATTGCCCAAATTTTGTTTCCATTATCTATCTCTAATTTAGAAACTATTTTAAGAAATGTTTTTTCTAAATAATCCCCATGAACTTCTTCTTGCTCACAATCAAACAAGGAATAAAACAATCTTTTAGTGAATGTTTTTGCAGTGTCTTTAAGGCAAACGTTATAACTTTTCATGTGCTTATATTTTTTATTTTTCACATGCGACATCCATTTAACCATTCCCAAAGGTTTTAAACCTTAGTTATGTATGTTTCATCTTTTAAATAAAAACACCTACAAGGTTTTTGAAGCCTTGTAGGTTTGTAAAATATATTTGTTTTTTAGACCTATTATCTTTTAAATGTCTAACAGACCTTTATAATTACTTAATTGCTTGAATAACTACTTTAGGCGCTTCTTTACGAGTACCATCAAAACCATCAATACCACTAACCGTTGTATATTTCAACACTAATCTTTTACCTGGATTGATAATCCTATAAGCAGCTTGAATCATTAATGTTGCCTCATGGAAACCACAAAGAATTAACTTCAATTTCTCTGGATACGTGTTTACATCACCAATAGCAAATATTCCAGGAATGTTTGTTTGGTAATTTAGAGAATTATCAACTTTGATAGCATTTTTTTCAATGTCTAATCCCCAGTTTCCGATAGGGCCTAATTTTGGAGATAAGCCGAATAGTGGAATAAAGTGATCGGTTTCCAGTTTAGTTGATTCCCCATCTCTCACATAAGTAATAGCTTCAATTTGTCCATCTCCATGTAATTCTTTTACCTCAGCTGGTGTAATTAAATTTATCTTACCCGCTTTAGTTAATTCACCTACTTTTTCAACTGAATCTAAAGCACCTCTAAATTCATTCCTTCTATGAATTAATGTGACGCTGGAAGCTACATCGGTTAAAAAAATACTCCAATCAAGAGCAGAATCTCCACCGCCAGAAATAACCACACGTTTATTTCTATAAAACTCAGGATCTTTAATAATGTATTCAACACCATTGTCTTCATAACCTACAATACCTTCTATAGCTGGTTTCCTAGGCTCAAAGGACCCTAAGCCGCCCGCAATTGCTACTATTGGCGCATGATGCCGCGTGCCTTTATTTGTAGTAACTATAAACGAACCATCGTCTTGTTTTTTTATGGTCTCAGCACGCTCTCCTAAAGTAAATCCGGGCTCAAACTGTTTTCCTTGTTCTAATAAATTTTTGGTTAAATCTCCAGCTAAAATCTCTGGAAAACCCGGAATATCATAAATTGGTTTTTTAGGATAAATCTCCGAACATTGTCCACCCGGTTGTGGTAATGCATCAATTAAATGACATTTTAATTTTAATAACCCTGCTTCAAATACAGTGAATAGCCCTGTTGGCCCAGCTCCTATGATAAGTATATCAGTCTTAATCATTTTATGATTCTTTTTTTTCAATTAATCCTTTTGTAAATTCATTTAGTGTTTCCACTTTTTCTTCGAAATCACCTTTTATTGTTTTTCTGTATTCGTTTAAATTCTTAACTAAATCATCTACATTTTCAGGAATTACATCCTCAAAAAACTGACGTAAACGTTTAGCTGTTGTTGGCGATTTTCCATTTGTTGAAATCGCAACTTTCACATTTCCTTTTGTTACAATGCCTCCCATATAAAAATCGCAATATGGAGGGTTATCGGCAACATTTACAAGAATGCTTCTTTTTCTGCAATGTTTATAAACTTTAACGTTAACCGAAGGAATATCAGTCGTTGCCACCACGATATGCTTTCCTTTTAAATACCTTTTTTTGTATTTATCTTTGACTAAAGTAACACATCCTTTTTTTGCAAGCTCTATGGTTCCTTCTCTAAACATTGGAGACACCATAGTTACATGTGCATCAGGACTAGATTTTAAAAGAAATGTCAACTTTTCTTCCGCAACAAAACCACCGCCAACAATAAGCACATTAAGGCTTTTAGCTTTTAAAAAAACGGGATATAAATTATTTCTTTCCATAATTTATACCTGAACGACTTCTCTTGAAATTGAATCTAATATTACTCGATCCTGAACAACATCTCCTATAATTATAATTGCAGGCGATGTTAATTGTTGTTCATTAACTACCTGTTGAATATTGCGAATGGTTCCAATAACAACCTTCTCATTTTTTCTAGTTCCATTTTGAATAATGGCTACAGGTGTATTTTTTTTATTTTCAACATAAAAGGTTTTAACAATTTCTGCTAATTTATGCATTCCCATTAAAATTACGACCGTTGCGGTAGATTTTGCTGCCAAAGCCACATCTTTAGATAATACATGATCTTTTGTAGTTGCTGTAACCACCCAAAAACTTTCTGACGACCCTCGTTTTGTTAACGGAATACCTTGATAAGCAGGGACTGCTAAAGCTGATGAAATCCCAGGAACGACATAGGTTTCTAAACCAAACGGCCTTACATAATCAATCTCTTCTGCACCACGTCCAAAAATAAATGGGTCCCCTCCCTTTAAGCGAACAACATGTCCCTTTTCTTTAGCTTTGTTTACAATAAGCTCATTAATTTGTTCTTGCTGAAATGCATAACATCCTTTACGTTTCCCTACAAAAATCAGTTCCACATTTTCTGAAGCATATTTAAGTAATGACTCGTTTATTAGCGCATCATATAATATTACGTCTGCTGATTCAATAGCTTTAATTGCCTTAAGGGTAATTAACTCCTCATCACCAGG
The DNA here is from genome assembly GCF_905480415.1 of uncultured Algibacter sp. Classification (GTDB taxonomy): domain Bacteria; phylum Bacteroidota; class Bacteroidia; order Flavobacteriales; family Flavobacteriaceae; genus Algibacter_B. The sequence continues at coordinate 19,242 of NZ_CAJQQI010000153.1, forward strand.
ACCTGCACCTACAACTGTTAACTTTGGCGTTTTTAAGCTCATTTTCATTCTTTAAACCGCTTTTTGATTAAGCACGGCTGTTTCGGATTTTCTGAATGTTCTTACTTTTTGTAAAAACTCGTTTGCATTCTCTATATACTTAGATGCAAAATCTTCAGTAGGTGCAAATTTATTAATTTGATATATCAATTCAGAAAATGATACACCTAAATCTATTCTACCACTTGTAATAAACAATTCATCAAACTGACTTATAATACCAGCATGTGTGTTGGTTTTCTTGTTCTCGGCCAATAATAACGCTTTCGCGGAATTTACCAAAGAACTATAAGAATGATAAATTGCACTCGAGTACACTTTGTTATCAAATGATTCTTGAGCATTATCAATTTTTTCTTCACTTTCTAAAAACAAAGTAGCGATTAAATCGATAACAACACCCGCACATTCTCCAATACCAATTTCTTTTATGTATTTTTCTTCTTCACCCCAATCAATAAAATCGTCTTGAGTTAGATTAGAAACATCCTGTAAATCATTTAAGAAATCGTAAAAATACTTTTCACCTTTTTCTTTGTAATATTCTACAAAAGGTTTTTCATTTGAATTTGCTTCGAAATCATTCAGAATAAGCCTTAAAGCTTCTGGACCTCTTTTACTTGGTACTTTTACAACTTTATCTGCAAAAGCAGCATTTCCATCACCTAAATTCCCACCACCTAACAATACTTGTAAAGCAGGTGCTACTAATTTATCTGGTGTACGAACTGACATGCCTTGGAAACCGATGTTAGCCATATTGTGTTGCCCACAAGCATTCATACAACCACTTATTTTAATAACTAAATCTTCATTTTTTAAATATTGTGGATATTCTGCTTTAATAACACGTTCTAATTCATCAGCAATTCCAGTACTACTCGCAATTCCTAAATTACAAGTATCTGTTCCTGGGCATGCTGTAATATCAACCGCTTTATTATAACCTGCTTCTACAAAGCCTAGTTTTTCTAATTCAATGTAGAAAAACGCCACCAATTCTCTCTTCACAAAAGGGATTAAGATATTTTGACGTAATGACAAACGGATTTCTCCGGCAGCATATTTCTCCACCAAATCAGCTAGTAAACGCGCTTTATCAGTATAAAAATCTCCTAAAAGCACTTTGATTCCGATAGCTACATAACCTTCCTGCTTTTGAGGAATTAAGTTGGTTGACTTCCAAGTTTCAAAAACTTTTTGGTCTTTAATTGTTACTTCAGGAATTTCAACAACTTTAACTGGTTTTGAAGCTTCATACGCATCGGCATCAATAGCTACGGTTTTAAATTCAATTGCGTTTTGTTCTGCTTCAACTAATTCTTTAAACGCTTCTAATCCCATATCTTTTAATAAGAATTTCATACGTGCCTTTGCGCGACTTTTACGCTCACCATGACGATCAAAAACTCTTAAAACACCTTCCATTACTGGAATAATTTTATCTGTTTCTAAAAAATCATACAATATATCTGCATGACGTGGTTGAGATCCTAAACCCCCACCAATCATTACTTTAAATCCACGCTCTCCATTTTTAATCTTAGCAATGAATCCTAAATCGTGCATGTACGACAGTCCTGTATCTTCATCTGAAGAAGAAAAAGAAACCTTAAATTTACGTCCCATTTCTTGACAGATAGGGTTTCTTAAGAAAAAGCGAAATAATGCTTCCGCATAAGGCGATACATCAAACGGTTCATCAACATCAATCCCAGCTGTTTCACTTGCAGTTACATTTCTTACCGTGTTACCACAAGCTTCACGTAACGTCACATCATCACGTTCTAATTCTGCCCATAATTCTGGTGTTCTATTTAAATCCACATAATGAATTTGAATGTCTTGACGTGTGGTAATGTGCAATCTTCCTCTTGAATATTCATCAGAAACCTCAGAAATTCTTCGTAATTGATTACTCATTACTTTCCCATAAGGCAATTTAATACGAATCATTTGCACGCCTTCTTGACGCTGTCCGTAAACACCGCGTGCTAAACGCAGACTTCTGAATTTTTCTTCGTCTATTTTTCCTTTATGAAAAAGCTCAATTTTATTAGCTAATTCTATAATGTCGTTTTCAACAACCGGATTTTCAAATTCTGTTCTAAAACTTTGCATATACGAGTCCCTCCTAACCTCCCCAGAGGAGAAGGATTCTTACTCGGGTAAAGCAAGAATTTTGTTATTATTTTATTTTTATAGCAACAAGGTTTTTTAACACCTTGGAAGAGTAATTAACCGCAAACTAGTTAATTCCCATTTCTGAGCTAGAGACTTTTTTACTGAATGAATCCCGCACCAACAGTATTATTTGACTGTGGATCAATTAAAATAAACGACCCATTTGTTCTATGATCTTTGAATTGATCGTAAAAAATAGGTTTATTCAATTTGAATGTTACTGAAGCAATATCATTTATTGCTAAACCTGTTACATCTTTTTCAAAACCTGAATAGTCTGGATTAATTTTATGATTAATTCTATCTACTTTAGCCAACACTTTATTGATACCATGCTGCACGATATACTTTCCGCCTGCAGTTAGTTGGTCTGAATCCATCCAACATACATTTGCTGTAAATTGTTTATCAATTGTTGGCGAATCGCCTTCTTTGACAATCATGTCTCCACGACTTACATTAATATCGTTTTCTAAAGTGATGGTTACAGATGAACGTCTTGATGCCGTTTCATACTTTTCATCATAGAAATAAATAGCTTTAATCTTTGATCTAGTTTTTGATGGCAATACCATGATATCATCACCTACACTTAAATCGCCGCCATATACTTTTCCAGCATACCCCCTGTAGTCATGAAAATCTTCTGTTTTTGGACGAATAACATACTGTACTGGAAAACGTGGCGTACCTACGTTAAAAATATCAGCTTTATCCAATTGCTCTAAATGCTCCAATAATGCATCTCCTTTATACCAAGGCATTTTATCAGATTTGTTAACTACGTTATCACCCTTTAAAGCACTAACTGGGATGAATGTTATTTTTTGATCTTGATAATCTCGTTTACTCATCAATTCAGAAAAATCAGCTTTGATTTTGTTATAAATATCTTCTGAATAATCTACCAAGTCCATTTTATTGATGGCAACAACCACATCTTTAATTCTCAATAAATTATTGATAAAAAAATGACGATTCGTTTGCTCAATAACACCTTTTCTAGCATCAATTAAAATGATAGATGCTTGGGATGTTGAAGCTCCAGTAACCATGTTACGTGTATATTCCACGTGACCTGGTGTATCTGCAATAATGTAACTTTTCTTTTTAGTTGAAAAATAGATATGTGCTACATCAATTGTAATACCTTGTTCTCTTTCTGCAACCAAACCATCAGTTGCTAATGAAAAATCTAAGTAATCATAACCACGTTGTTTACTCGTCTTTTCAATGGCTTCTAACTTATCTGTCGTTAATGATTTTGTGTCATAAAGAATACGTCCTATCAACGTACTTTTTCCATCATCTACACTTCCTGCTGTTGCAATTTTTAATACTTCCATATTTTATAATAAGTAGGCTCAAAACCTAATTTGTATTCGTTTTAAAAGATTTCCGACTTCGCGGAAATAACAAAATTGATATTCTAAAAATACCCTTGTTGTTTACGTTTTTCCATAGCTGACTCAGAGCGCTTATCATCAATACGTGCACCACGTTCTGAAATAGTTGAATCTCTTATTTCTTCTACAACTTTAATAATGGTTGATGCCTCAGATAAAACCGCCGCCGTACAACTCATATCTCCCACAGTTCTGAAACGAACCATTTCTTCAATGACTTCTTCGTTATCATCTCTATAAACTATGCCGTCTTCCGCAGACCAAATCATACCATCTCTTAAAAAGACTCTACGTTTGTGTGCAAAATAAATTGATGGGATTTCAATAGTTTCCCTTTCTATAAAAGACCAAACATCTAACTCTGTCCAGTTTGAAATTGGAAAAACCCGAACATTTTGACCATGATCAATATCTCCATTCAACATATCAAATAATTCTGGACGTTGATTTTTTTCATCCCATTGACCAAAATCGTCACGAACAGAAAAAATACGTTCTTTAGCTCTTGCTTTTTCTTCATCACGGCGTGCTCCCCCTATTGCCGCATCAAATTTAAATTCCTCTAAAGCATCCAAAAGCGTGGTAGTTTGCAGCATATTTCTACTTGCGTAACGTCCAGATTCTTCTTTAACTTTACCTTCATTAATTGAATCTTGTACATTTCTAACAATCAGTTCTAAACCTAATTCTTTACATAAACGATCTCTAAATTCTATAGTTTCAGGAAAATTATGACCTGTATCAATATGCATTAATGGAAAAGGCACTTTTGCTGGATAAAATGCTTTTACAGCCAATCTTACCAAAGTAATTGAATCTTTTCCTCCTGAAAATAACAACACTGGTTTTTCAAATTGTGCCGCTACTTCTCTCATAATATATATCGCTTCGTTTTCAAGAGAATTGATATGTGATGTATCTTTCTTCATAATCTTATTTTTAAGCGTGTAATCCACACTCTCTATTTTCTAATGCTTTTGTTGGGTCGAAATATTTGAACTCGTTTGGCAAGTTGTTTTCTTCTAAATAAGTGTCTAATTTTTCATCAGACCAATAATAAAAAGGGCTGACTTTTAATACACCATCTTTACTTAAACTAAAAATTCCAATGCTATTTCTAAACGCTGTTTGCCCTTGACGCAAGTTTGTAAACCATACGTTTGGCTTATGCTCATCCATAGCTCTTTTAAAAGGCTCTAGCTTTACTTGCTCTGTAAATAAAGCATGCTCTGGAGCATCAATACTTGGAATCCCCATAACTACATCGCGGTGTGCTGATGTTTGTTTTGGCACATATAAAAACACATTCAAGTTTAAATCATTAATCACTTGTTCAGCGTGCTTGTAAGTTTGTTGTGTGTTATAACCTGTATCACACCAAACCACAGATATATTAGCTTCTACTTTACTAACTGCATGTAAAATAGCTGCTTCATAAGGTCTGAAATTGGTTGTAACAACTGCTTCGCTATTCAATTCGAAAGCCTTCTGTATAATTGTAGAAGGTGCTGCTTCTTCAAAACTTTTATTTAATTCTTGTATTTGTCTTTCTGTAAACATCGTTCTATCTATTTATTTTCCCCACTTTATTGAATTCCAAAGGCGTTCGTGGAAAAAATATAAAACCATTTTTGTCACTAGTTCGATCCCTCCAATTGAAAATGCTAAGTCTAATTTCCCTGTAATTACCCAAGAAATCAAAATCGTATCTAAAGTTCCTATAGTCCTCCAACTAAGCGATTTTACAACGCTTCTAATTGGTTTCTCACTAGTACTATCCTCGTTATAGGTCGACTTTTGTTTGTCTTTTACTAACATTTGTGCAATCATTTGTAATAGTTTTATATTATTCCTATCGATTTAGTAGGAAAGACAAAAATAAAACATTTTATAACATAAAAAAGAGAAATAATAAGTTTTTAGAATAATGGAATATTTTAAGCCTTAAGTGCGGAAAACTCTTTTAAAAGCGACTTTATATTGAGAAATCTTTATTCGTTTGTATTAGATAAATCAGCTAAAGTTGTATTTCTGAATACTTTAAGCGTACTATCACGAACTTGTAACATGAGTTTATTCACGCTACATTTATGTTCATTAGGACAATCATCACACTTTTCATAATAATTAAGACTAACGCAAGGCACCATCGCAATTGGACCTTCAAGTACACGCATTACATCGGTCATTTTAATTTCCGAAGGTTCTTCTCTTAAATAGTAACCACCATGCTTTCCTTTTTTTGAACCTAAAATTCCAGACTTTCTTAATGTAAGAAGAATACTTTCCAAAAACTTCTGCGGAATTTGCTCACTCTTTGCTATCACTGCAACTTGAATTGGAGAATCTCCTTCGCTTCTTGCAATGTAAGTGAGTGCTTTTAAGCCGTATTTTGTTTTTTTGGATAGCATATTGCTAATATACTTAATTTAACGCTTGCTCCAAATCACTAATAATATCATCTACATGCTCCAATCCAACTGAAACCCTAACCAAACCGTCTGTGATATTTACTACTAATCTGTCTTCTTCTGCTAAACTACTATGGGTTGTTGATGCAGGGTGTGTTACAATAGTTCTAGTGTCACCTAAATTTGCAGATAGCGAGCACATTTTAATCGCATTTAAAAAATCACGTCCCGCTTCAAGACCACCCTTTACTTCAAAAGCAACAATATTACCACCTAGTTTCATTTGCTTTTTAGCCACTTCGTACTGAGGGTGTGATTTTAAAAACGGATATTTTACCCAATTTACTAGAGAGTGCGCCTCTAAAAACTCCGCCACTTTTAAAGCATTTTCACAATGTCTATCTACTCTAACATGTAAAGTCTCCAAACTTTTAGATAAAGTCCATGCATTAAATGGAGATAATGCTGGCCCTGTATTTCTGGCGAATAAATAAATCTCTCTTATTAAATCAGCATTTCCAACAGTGACACCTCCAAGCACACGCCCTTGACCATCCATTAACTTTGTAGCAGAATGAATCACTAAATGTGCTCCATATTTTAAAGGTTGTTGGATGTAAGGTGTAGCAAAACAATTATCAACAATTAAAATAAGATTGTACTTTTTTGCAATATCTCCCAATAACTCTAAATCAATAATATCAATAGCTGGATTTGTTGGTGATTCAGCATATAAAATTTTCGTTTTTGGCGTAATGAAGCTTTCAATAGTTTCTGGTTTATTAATATTGAAATAGCTTGTTGTTATGTTCCATTTTGGTAAATATTTAGTAAACAAAGTATGCGTAGAACCAAATATAGACCGAGCTGAAACAATATGATCACCACTTTCTAGCAATGCTGCAAACGTTGAAAAAATTGCTGACATTCCTGTGGCAAATGCGTAACCAGATTCAGCTCCTTCCATTTTACAAACCTTATCTACAAACTCAGTGGTATTAGGGTTTGTAAAACGACTATAAATATTGCGTTCCTTTTCTTCAGTGAATGAAGCTCGCATATCCTCCGCATCTTCAAATACAAAACTTGAAGTTAAGTATAATGGGCTTGTATGCTCCAAAAAATCGGTTCGCTCTAATTGCGTACGAATAGCTTCTGTTTCAAAATTCTTTTTATCCTCGCTCATTTTATGCTCTTTAGGTTTTGACTTAACGCAACCTGACATTTAATATTTCTCAATTAATATGTTTTGACAATCTTAATATATCTCCAAAAACGCCTCTTGCTGTAACTTCTGCACCCGCTCCTGCTCCTTGAATAACTATAGGTTGTTCGCCATAAGATTCTGTGAATATTTCAAAAATCGCATCCGAACCTTTTACATGACCTAAAGTACTATCTTCTGGAATGGATACTAATTTTACTTCTAATTGCCCTTTGTCTTGTGATAAATCACCTGACAAATCACCTACATATCTTAATACATGACCTTCTTTTTGATTACCCTTTAATTCTTGATATTGGATATCTAAAACTTCTAATTGTGACAAAAAATCTTCAACCGAAATATCTCTGTAGGCTTCTGGAATCAAATTTAAAACAGAAACATCTTCAAATTCATTTTGCAAATCTAACTCTCTTGCTAGAATTAATAACTTTCTAGCTACATCATTTCCTGAAAAATCTTCACGAGGATCTGGTTCAGTAAACCCTTTATCAATAGTTTCTTTAATAATTTCACTAAACGGTTTGTCTTGCACTGAAAAATTATTGAACAAATAGCTTAAGGTACCCGAGAAAACTCCACGAATTCTAGTAATATTTTCACCAGATTCATGCAACAATTTAATGGTGTCAATTAAAGGCAAACCTGCACCAACAGTAGTTTCGTATAAATACTCCTTTTTATTTTCTTTTAATTGCACTCTCAATTCCTTGTAAAAATCATGTGAAATGGTATTCGCAATTTTGTTAGACGATACCAAATCAAAACCAGATTCAACTAGTGGAATGTAATTTTCATAAAACACATTACTCGCTGTATTATCTACTGCTATTAGATTTTCTAAGTGGTGGTTTTCTGCATAGGTTATTATGTCATCTATTGAACTTTCATATGAACTTGATGCTATGGCTTCTTCCCAATTCGATTCAACTCCATTTTTATCCAATAATAATTTTTTAGAATTTGCTATCGCGAAAACATTCAAGTTAATACCTTTTCGCTTTTCAATATCGTTTTTCGACTTTAAAATCTGATTGATTAAGGCGCTTCCAACACCTCCATGGCCAAAAATGGCAATGTTTATCTTTTTCGAAATTCCAAATACTTCGCCATGAATCACATTTACAGCTTTGTGGAGCTGCGATTTTTTAACCACCAAACTCACGTTTTTTCCACTAACCGTATTATTAAACAAGAGCGGTGTAATCTGGTTTTTTATCAAGGCATTAAACGGTTTATGAAACGAACTCAGTTCAATTCCAATAATAGAAATTACCGCAACATCATCAATAACTGCAATCTTATTAACGTCTTGTGAATAGAAATCGCTTTCAAACTCGCGTTCTAAAGCAATAACTGCTTGAGTAGCTTGGTCTGCATCAATAATCAATCCTATGCCTCGTTCAGAAGACCCTTGAGACACAATACTTACACTAATTCCATATCTACTCAATGCCCCAAAAATTCTAGCATCCACACCGATTTTACCTAGTAAACCTCGACCTTCTAGGTTAAGTAATGCTACATTATCTAAAATCGACAACGATGTTACTTCTTTAGTACTTGGTCTTGATGTGATTAGGGTACCTTCATCATCTGAATTAAACGTATTTAAAATACGTAAATTAATATTTTTCTCGACTAAAGGGATAATGGTTTTTGCATGAAGAACCGAAGTCCCAAAATTCGCTAATTCATTGGCCTCACTAAATGATAATTCTCTAATTTGTTTTGCATCCGACACTAAACCAGGATCTGCCGTATAAATCCCGCTAACATGTGTATAGTTTTGTAATTCTTCAGCGTCTAAAAAGTTAGCCAATAACGCTGCAGTATAGTTACTACCATTTCTTCCTAATGTAGTTGTTTCATTCTTCAAATTTGAAGCAATAAAACCGGAAACTATATGAACTACATCTTTGTTTTTTCCGAAGTATTCTTTAATGTTTTCTTTAGAAAGTTTTGACAACGGTTGTGCATTACCAAAATTTTCATCCGTTTTTATCAATTCACGAGTATCAGTAGCTTTTGCTTTTATTCCCTGACCATTTAACAAACTTGATATCAACTTAATCGATAATAATTCGCCTTGAGCTAAAATATTATCTTTGGTTTTTTTGCTATAATCTCTTAACAAACTTACGCCTTCAAAAAGGGTGTCTAAAACTAAAAACTCTTCAGAAAAATCAATATTTTTTGATGGTTCTTTTTGATATGCTTTGAAAGCGTTTAATTCTTCCTGAAAAGGTTCGCCCTTTAAAGCTTTGTCCAAAATAACTTCTAAATCATCAGTCGCTGAACCTCTTGCAGAAACTACAACGCTAATACGTTCTCCTATTTCTACTTTATTCTTTATAATTGAAAGTACGGTCTCTAAGCCTTTTCCATTGGCTAAAGATTTACCTCCAAATTTTAATATTTTCATTGGTTTTCTTTTAGAATGTGGCACAAATATGCCTTCTATAATTTTTTCAAGTTGTGCGAATTCCATCAAAAACGCATCATGTCCATGCACCGAATGTATTTCATTATACGTTACATTAGGGTGTGTTAAAGCAAGTTGCTTGTGAGTTTCTCTGTTTTCTTCCGCAGTAAAAAACAAATCAGAATCTACACCAACAATATGAATCTTAGCTTCTATATTTTCAAGTACATTGAAATTACTAGATCTACCTTTAGTCACATCAATTGTTCTCAATAACTGATTCATTAACTTATATGCAGAAAGTTGAAAACGCTCTTGTAATTTTTTACCATGGTGCAACAACCAACTTTCTACATTAAAAATCTCTAAATCGTCATTTTTTGATCTCTGAAAACGCTCTTTAAAAGATTCTGGTGTTCGATAACACAACATAGCATGCATTCTAGCATCGTGCACGGGGTGTTTTGAATTCAATAGAAATTGTTCTTGAATTTGACAGTTAGCAATTAACCAATCAGTAGATTTCCAATCGGTTGCCACTACTATTAAATGTTCTGTGAAATCGGGTTGTAAAACTGCCATTTCCCA
>NZ_CAJQQI010000154.1 GCF_905480415.1 uncultured Algibacter sp.
GTTACACCAATATAACTTGCTTGATCATTACGAAGCTCTGTTAACTCTACACCAATTTTTTCTAAGTGTAATTTAGCTACTTTTTCGTCTAAAGTTTTAGGTAACATATATACGTCGTTTCCGTAAGCATCTGCATTATTCCAAAGTTCGATTTGAGCTAAAGTTTGATTTGTAAATGAGTTACTCATTACAAAACTTGGGTGGCCTGTAGCACAACCTAAGTTAACTAAACGTCCTTCGGCAAGAAGAATAATATCTTTTCCGTCAATAGTATATTTATCAACTTGAGGTTTAATCGTGTTTTTGGTATGTCCGTAGTTTTTATTTAACCAAGCCATATCAATTTCATTATCAAAATGCCCAATGTTACATACAATAGCTTTGTCTTTTAAAGCTTCGAAGTGATGACCTTGAACAATATCTTTATTTCCTGTCGTCGTAATTACAATATCTGTATTACCAATAACAGTTTCTAGTTTTTTAACTTCAAAACCATCCATAGCCGCTTGGAGCGCACAAATAGGATCGATTTCTGTAACGGTAACAATACTTCCTGCACCTTTAAAAGAGGCTGCTGTACCTTTACCAACATCACCATAACCACAAACGGTTACACGTTTTCCAGCTAACATAATGTCTGTAGCACGACGAATCGCATCAACAGCACTTTCTTTACAACCGTATTTGTTATCGAATTTAGATTTTGTAACAGAATCATTTACGTTGATTGCAGGCATTGGTAACGTTCCGTTTTTTACACGCTCGTATAACCTATGAACACCTGTTGTAGTTTCTTCAGATAAACCTTTAATTCCTTCAGCTAATTCTGGGTATTTGTCTAATACCATATTAGTTAAATCACCACCGTCATCAAGAATCAGGTTAAGGGGTTTTCTGTCTTCACCAAAAAACAAGGTTTGCTCAATACACCAATCGAACTCTTCCTCAGTCATGTCTTTCCAAGCATAAACCGAAGTTCCTGCGGCAGCAATGGCAGCAGCAGCTTGGTCTTGTGTTGAGAAGATGTTACAAGAACTCCAAGTAACTTCTGCACCTAAAGCTTGTAAAGTTTCAATTAAAACTGCCGTTTGAATGGTCATGTGTAAACACCCAGCAATTCTTGATCCTTTTAGAGGTTGTTCATTTTTGTATTCTTCACGAAGACTCATTAGTCCTGGCATTTCAGCTTCAGCTAATTCAATTTCTTTTCGTCCCCAATCAGCTAGAGAGATATCTTTTACTTTACTAGCTACGTAAGGAATTGTTTTTGTGCTCATAGTAATTTTTCTTTTGTTTTTTTAATGCTAAGCTCCATTGTGTTTGGAACTTAAAAATACTTAAATTCGCTTCTAGGAAAACACTTTTTCACTTAGAGATTGCAAAGATAACTATTAACTTTTAAAATATTAAATGCCTTTATATAAAACCATTACTCCAAATTCACAAACCATTGTTAAAATCTGGAAGATTACGGAGTCTTATAAATATTTAATGGAAAAGGTTGATTTGAAACCAGTAGCTCTAGAGCGTGTTTTAGGTATGAAAAGTGAATTACATCAGCGCGGATTTTTAAGTGTACGGCATTTATTGGCTGAGTTTGGTTATGCCGATTCTGATTTATTTTATGATGAAAACGGAAAACCTCATTTAAAAGATGGTAAACATATATCTATAACGCATTCATTCAATTTTTCGGCAGTTATTATTAGTGATCTCATAGTTGGAATTGATGTTGAAAAACAGCGTGAAAAAATCAGTATAATCGCTCATAAGTTTATAGACTATGAATTCGATTATTTGAGTGAAGAATCAACTGATTATATAAAGAAGTTAACCGCTATTTGGTGCGTTAAAGAATCGCTTTATAAACTTTTTTGCACGCCTGGATTAAGCTTTAAACAGCATTGCTTGGTCATTCCCTTTTCAATAATTGATAAGGAAACCATAGCTTGGATTGATTACGAGGAAAAAAAATACCGTTACAATATTAATTTTTTAGAGTTTGAAGGATTTACTTGTGCTTATGCTATAGCTTAAATGGATTCGATTTATAAAAACATACAAGATTCAATTAGTAAGGGTGAAAAATTATTGGCAGTATTAATTGATCCTGATAAATTCTCAATTGAAAGCACGAGTAGTTTTATTATCAAAGTAAATGAATCTATTGCAACACACATTTTTGTTGGTGGAAGTATTGTAAATAATGATGCTACGGATATTTTAGTTTCAGAAATAAAAAAGCATACTAATTTACCAATTGTTTTATTTCCTGGAGATGTTTCTCAAATTACTAATAAGGCAAATGCATTACTTTTTTTATCATTACTTTCAGGAAGAAACTCTAAATATTTAATTGGTAAACATGTGGAAGCGGTTTCTAAATTATCTAAAATGCAACTTGAGGTAATTTCAACAGGCTATATTTTAATTGAAAGCGGAAAGGAAACGGCAGTGGAAAAGGTTACGAATACCAAGCCAATGCCTAGAGGAAATATTCAACATATTGTTGATACAGCAAAAGCTGGTCAGTTGTTGGGAATGAAGCTTATATATTTGGAAGCTGGAAGTGGAGCCGGAGAACCACTTACTAAAACTATTATTAGTAGGGTTAAACAAGAATTGGATATTCCTTTAATAGTAGGAGGTGGAATTAGAAGTATAGTTCAATTAGACCATGCCTTTAATGCTGGTGCAGAGTTAGTAGTTATCGGAACCGCTTTTGAAGAAGATGAATCGTTTTTTGACGAATTAAGAGAGAATAAAGAATCAAGATGATAGAATAAAGATAAAGGGGCGCTCTCTTTTCTTTATTCTATTTTCTATTATCTCATATAAATGAAAATATCTGTAGAATTAACTTTAACACCATTGCATGACGATTACGAACCTGCAATTATTAATTTCATCAAAAAACTAAGAGCATCTGACTTAAATGTGCTTGAAAACCCGCTAAGTACTCAAGTTTATGGTGATTATGATGAAGTTATGCATCTACTTACTACTGAAATAAAAGAAGCCTTCGAATTAATTGAATTCGGCTTATTGTATATGAAAATTGTAAAATCTGACAGACACGACTATGAACCCCATTTTTGAGTTTTTCTTTGGACAATATTCCGAATATGAAACTATAGATATTGTTCTTGAAATTGTAGCAGTATTTTTTGGCTTCCTTCCTGTATGGTTTTCAAAACAGAACAAGGTTTTGGTTTTTCCAACAGGTATGATAAGTACTGTTATTTTTGTGTACTTATTGCTTAAATGG
>NZ_CAJQQI010000155.1 GCF_905480415.1 uncultured Algibacter sp.
TTTCCTTCGGAATAAACATCAAACAGCTCTAATTGTGGCACTAAGGCTACATGATGTGGAGAACCAGTATTCAGAAACACGAAATCATCGGTTATTGAAATATCTGAAACATTGTTCATTTTCAGTCGCACTTGCGTTCCATCTATGGTAGCAGCGTGCATGCCATCGACGGCTTCAAAATTCGCTTCCGAAGAAATAATACCTAAATGTTTCGCAAAATGTACAATGCATCTCCCACCATTCCCGCACATAGAACTCAAGTTTCCATCAGCATTAAAATAGACCATTTTGAAATCGACCGTAGGATGGTCTTCCAACAATATTAGCCCGTCCGCTCCAATGCCAAACTTCCGGTCGCACATATTCGCTACCAGCAGGGTATTATTTTTATCAAAACCTAAAGAACGATTGTCAATAAAGATAAAATCGTTTCCAGTTCCTTGGTATTTATAAAAAGTCTGTTGCATAGTAAAGCACAAATATATAAATATAAAACCGTTTTACAGATTGTTAAATCGCCGTTAAAGTTGGCGTTAAAAATCGTTAAAAATTAATCAGTCATTCAATATTTAATTAATTTTAATCGTTATTAAATAAAACTTAAACGAAAATTATGAAGAAGATTTTAACATTAATATTGGTTTCTGCTTTAGGTGGTATTATTACATTAGGATCCTACAAACTTTTTTTAGAAGAAGAAAAACCTATTTTGGTTGCAACTGAAACAGCCAACCCTATATTTTTACCTACCAGTAACATTAACACTTTTATTAATACTGAAAAAGCACCTGACTTTACAGTGGCTGCTGAAAATACCGTTAATGCAGTTGTGCACGTTAAAAATTTAGCACAAAATTCTGGACAAATGACTTTTGAAGATTTGTTTTTTGGAAGACGTTCTCAGAGCCCACAAATTGGTACAGGATCTGGAGTTATTATTAATACAGATGGTTATATCATTACTAATAATCATGTAATTACTAATGCACAAGAAATTTCAGTTACCATGAACAATAATAAAACGTATGTAGCTGAACTTATTGGAACTGACCCAAAAACTGATATCGCTCTTTTAAAAATTGATTCGAATGAAGATTTACCGTTTATAACTTTTGCCGATTCAGATAATGCCAAAATTGGCGAATGGGTTTTAGCAGTTGGTAACCCTTTTAATTTAACATCAACAGTTACCGCTGGCATTATAAGTGCTAAGGCTAGAGACTTATCAGGAACAAGCAAACAATCTTTTATACAAACTGATGCAGCAGTAAATCCGGGAAATTCGGGTGGTGCTCTTGTAAATACCAATGGAGAATTAGTTGGTATAAATACAGCTATAAGCTCTCAAACAGGATCTTATGTCGGGTATTCATTTGCTGTTCCAAGTAATATTGCTCGAAAAGTAATTGAAGATATCATGGAATATGGCAATGTTCAAAATGGTATTTTAGGAATACAAGGTGGCGCATTAAACAGTTTGGTTGCAGAAAAAATTGGCGTTACCGATACGGAAGGTATTTATATTGATCGTGTTATTGAAGATTCTGGTGCAGAAAAAGCTGGGGTTAGAAAAGGTGATATCATCAAAGGAATTGACCATATTAAAATTTCTAAATTTGCAGATTTAACAGGTCATTTAAATACAAAACGCCCGAGTGATGTTGTTAATTTAAGCGTATTAAGAGATGGAGAAACTTCTACCATACCTGTGACATTAGCTAAAAATGAAACGTTTACAATGCCTTTAGTTGGTCGAATAAAAAATGCTAAACCTTCAGATTTAAAAAAGTATAAAGCAAGGTATGGCGTTAAAATAACGGACTTAAATTCTAAATATGCTGATTATTGGAAAAGAAATGGTATTCAAAAAGGTTGTATTATAACCTCGGTAAATGATATAAAAGTTACATCTATTGATGATGTGCAAAATGCTTTAAAAAATCAAGAAAATTCAGGAGCATTAAGAATAGAGCTTATTAATTCAAAAGGCGAAAAAGAGCGTTATAATTTTAAATAGCTTCCCTTTTTAAATTGTTATAAACCCTTCAAATTTATTGATTTTTTGAAGGGTTATTTTTTTGTTTTCTCGTTCACACAGGAATAACCATTTCAAAGGAAACCTCGAATTCAAAAGCTGAATAATTTTTCTTCCATATACGCTACGAAAACGTTTGAAATATGGTATTTTTGGCAAAATCTATAAAACAAACTAAACAATTTAAGCAATGGGTTCTAACAAAACTTATGAGAAAGAATTAGCTTTTCAGGCAGACCGCAGAAAAGCTACAGTTGAATTTATTAAAACCGTAAGTGATTTGTGGTATGATAGATCCATTGAATTGGTTTTATTTCGAAATCAATTGATTGACAGAAATGTTAGTCAGATTTTAAACTTACATGAATACGCGGGTAAATTTGTTCAAAAACCTATTTCAATTTTTGATTCTGTAGAAATTGCTCAGGCTATTAAAGATCTAAATGTTCCACCTGCAAAATTAGATATTGGGAAACTTACTTATGAATATCATTTAAGTGATAATAAACACAACAATGCGAAAGCGTTTGTTGTTGATAAATTAAAAGATGCAAATAAGAATAGTAATATAGAACCGAAAGATGTTATTCTTTATGGTTTTGGTAGAATTGGCAGGTTGGTAGCCAGAGAGCTCATGGCACGAATGGGAAAAGGTAGTCAACTACGACTAAGAGCCATCGTAACACGAGGTGCGATTGATGCGCAAATACTTGAAAAAAGAGCGTCTCTTTTACGTAACGATTCTGTTCACGGCGATTTTCCTGGAATAGTTTCAATTGATGCAAAAAATAGCGCATTAATTATTAATGGTACAACGGTAAAAATTATTTCAGCAAATACTCCTGAAGACATTGATTACACAAAATATAATATTAATAATGCTTTGGTTATTGATAACACCGGTGCTTTTAGACATAAGGAAGCTTTAAGTAAACAACTAAAATCAAAAGGTGTAGATAAAGTTTTATTAACAGCTCCTGGAAAAGGCGTTCCAAATATCGTGTACGGGGTTAATCATAAAGAACACGATCCAGATAAAGTAAATATTTTTTCGGCGGCATCCTGCACAACCAATGCGATAACCCCGGTTTTAAAAGCTATTGAAGATTCTTTTGGAGTTAAAAGTGGCCATTTAGAAACCATACATGCTTATACCAACGATCAAAATCTGGTAGATAATTTTCATAGTAAATACCGTCGTGGTAGAGCTGCCGGATTAAATATGGTAATTACCGAGACTGGCGCTGGAAGTGCCGTTGCTAAAGCGTTACCTAGTCTGGAAGGTAAATTAACTTCTAACGCTATTCGTGTGCCTGTGCCTAATGGATCTTTAGCTATTCTTAATTTAGAATTAAAAAGCAAAACATCTATCAACGGTATTAATACTATTTTGAAGAAGTATGCTTTAGAAGGCGATTTAGTTGAGCAAATAAAATATGAACTTAGCGATGAATTAGTTTCTAGCGATATCGTTGGTTGTTCCGCACCATCCATTTATGATAGTAAAGCAACCATAGTACGTAAAGATGGAAAAAATATCATCTTATACATTTGGTATGATAACGAATATGGCTATAGTCATCAAGTTATTAGACTAGCGAAATATATTGCTAAAGTTAGACGTTATACATACTATTAGAATTTTAGAATCTAAATTCAAATTTAAACCGTATCTAAATTAGCCTCATTTATGAGGCTTTTATTGATTTATAATCAATTAATAAACAATATTGTATAAATTCGTAAACCAAATAGAACCATTTAAATCCATTTAAAAATGAATCCTATCAAATCTTTATTTTTTATAGTATTTACGTGCTTAATTAGCTTCACTTCATTTTCACAAACGAAACAAGTTGACGAAACATTATCGTTATACAAAGGCACTATCGACAATCAGTTTGAATATATTCTTAAAAAATCTGGTAATTTTAAAGGTACAAACGGTCAAGCTTATGAAGCTGTAAAGCGGAGTATGTTCCTTGCTCTAAGAGCGCATACTATGGATTCTTTAAAAACCGTACATAAAAATCTAGCAGAAACAAAGGCTGTGGTTAAAACCCAAGCTAAAGAGATTTCAGATTTAAAAGCGAACCTTTCTAATACACAAAAGGATTTAGACACGACCAATTCTGAAAAAAATAATATGGCTTTGTTTGGTATGCAAATGAGTAAAATCAACTATAATGTACTTATGTGGTCTATAATAGCAGGTTTATTCGCGCTCCTTATTTTCTTTGTCTACAAATTTAAAAGTAGCAATTCAATTACTAGAGAAGCTAAACATAATTTGGCTGAAATTGAAGAAGAATTTGAAGAACATAGAAGAACAGCTTTAGAGCGTGAACAAAAAGTGAGACGTCAATTACAAGACGAAATTAACAAGCAGAAAAAGGGTTAATAACTTCTTTTTCGTTTACACCCATTTAAACACAAAGTATACAGATGATTTAGTTTCGCCTTTAGATGCTTACCGGGTGTTTTATAAACAACCTTCTAACATTAAAGATGTTAGAGTTTTTTTCAAAGTAACGTCTTTCCAAATACCCAATAATTTACATAAACCATGTAGTTCTTGGTTTTATAGAACTTTATTTTTTATTTTCGTGAGTAAGTGTTATTTGCAGTATCGAGGAAGAACTTGACATCGATACCAAAACCTATCATTCACTTTTAGTATCTTAGTTCCCAAAGCCGAACTGCGTTTAGTTCGTCTTAGAGACCACTAAAACTTTATGAAGACAATTACGCTACCTGATGAATTAAATTTAAATCCTTCCCTGTCTATCGGGGTTTATAATTATGAAAGCAATCAGGAAATTTCCAAACAGCAAATCTTACTGAACAAAAACACTTTTAGCTTTCTTCAAGAAGGAACAAAAGAAGTTTTTTTTGACAATTCTTCATACTCAATTAATAACGATCAATTTCTATTAATGAAATCTGGACATTGTTTGATGACAGAAAAGCTATCTAACGTCGCAGAATACTATAGAAGTGTTCTATTCTTCTTTTCTAATGAAGATGTATTAAAGTTCATTAGAAAATTTGAACTTAGTCCGTCAGACTCCGACACATTCTATTCTACATATTCATTTAATTATGATTCATTTATAAAAAGATTCGTAGACAGTCTTTTGGATATCTCTAAGCTTTCAAAATCGATTCAAAAAAACATTTTAGATGCCAAGTTCAATGAAATAATGTTATACCTCATCGAGTTTAAGGGTGTGAATTTTCTTTATTCCTTAATTAGCAATAGTGATAATCAAAACCAAAAATTTCTTCAGATAATTGAAAGCAATAAATTAAATAAACTAACCATAAAAGAACTGTCTTTTTTATCTAATATGAGTGTATCAACATTTAAAAGAGAATTTGAGAAATACTTTCATAGCTCACCAAGTAAGTGGTTTCAGGAAAAAAGGCTTGAACATGCTGCATTTTTATTAAAAAATAAGTCGAAACGACCATCAGATATTTTTGAGGACATTGGGTATGAAACCCTATCAAATTTCATTCAAGCGTTTAAAGTAAAATTTGGTGTTACTCCAAAACAGTATCAAACAGATTGAACTTTTATCAATACTTTTTGAGCTGAATCAAACACAACATCCTCTATTATCCTCTATACATTTGCAACTATAATTAAAAACAAATTTTATGAAAAACTCAAATATTATTTTAGCAGTACTAATTGCATTCTCAAGTACAGTATTTGCACAAAGTACGTTTACTCTATCTAGTAATGATTTAGGCGGAGAAGCAACTATTAATGAAGAATTTAATGGCTTTGGTTGTACCGGAGAAAATCAATCTCCACAATTATCTTGGAAAAATGCTCCTGAAGGCACTAAAAGTTTTGCAGTAACGATGTACGATCCAGATGCTCCTACTGGCAGTGGATGGTGGCATTGGGTTGTATTTGACATTCCAGAAAACACGAACGAATTAGTATCTGGAGCTGGAAACACAGAACTTAATTTAACCCCTGAAGGCGTTATTCAAAGTATAACGAATTATGGTGCTAGTGGATATGGAGGTCCTTGCCCGCCAGAAGGTCATGGTTTACACCAATATATCATTACCGTTTACGCCCTAAAAACAGACAAACTCGGACTAGACGAAAACACTAATCCTGCAATAGTTGGTTATTATCTTTGGAACAACACGCTAGCAAAAGCAAGCATAGTGACCTACTATAAAAGATCAAAAGAATAGAAAACGGTCTCTAACGATCTATATAACATATTTAATTGAGCGCAAGTCATTAAAGCTTGCGCTTTTTTAATTTAGTTATCCTATCCAAAAATATTACATTTTTTAAACACTACTTTAGTATTAAAAAAACGGAACAAATATTTTCATAAATACGCACACTTAAAGATTAATATAAAACGCAAATGAAAGATTTAAAAAATAAAAAAGCAATAATTACTGGAGGTGGAAGAGGTCTAGGAAAGGCTACTGCTATTGCATTTGCAAAAGAAGGTATTGACATCGCTATAACAGGCAGAAATGAAGCCGTTTTGAAAGAAACCGTTTCAGAACTAGAGGCCTTTGGCATTAACGCAATGTACTCCGTATTTGATGTGAGTCGCTATGAGAATGTTAAAACTGGCATCAAAAGTATTGTAAATACGTTAGGATCTGTTGATATTTTAGTAAACAACGCAGGAATTGCAGCTTTTGGAACTTTTAATGACATGGAAGTTAGCCAATGGAGTCAAATTATTCAAACCAATCTTATGGGTATGTATTATGTGACTAAAGAAGTTTTACCATACTTAATCGACAAGAATGAAGGTGATGTTATTAATGTTTCATCTACAGCAGGGTTAAATGGAAATGCAAACACATCTGCCTATTCAGCATCAAAATTCGCAGTTATTGGGATGTCTGAATCCTTAATGAAAGAAGTTCGCAAGAATAACATTAGAGTTTGTACATTAACACCAAGTACTATAGCATCTGATATGTCAATTGAACTAGGAATTGCAGATAAAGATTCTCAAGATAGTGTTCTACAACCTGAAGACTTTGCAGAATTAATAGTTGCTGGATTAAAACTTCCAAGAAGAGCTATGCTTAAAAGTGCCGCTTTATGGTCTACGAATCCTTAATTCAATAATAAAAGTAAAAAACAAACGTAAACCCTTTTTTGTTAATTACTATAAGTGGTTAAAGTAAATAAAGCCAAACACTAAAGAGTTAATGGGAGAAAACATAGTTAAATATGCTAGTTTCTCTCTTTAGAAAACATAAAAATCACAAAATAAAAAAGCAAGCTTTATATTTAGCTTATTTTTTCTATTTATCCTTGGGGAGAGCAGGATTAAATATCCCAATTCCCCTCTCGTGAAAATGAAAAGTAACGCTGTTTTCACAGCTACACATTTTTGATTTAAAATGCTTACTGAAGTAAATTTCGCAACTATTTTAAAACAAAAAAGTCTGCCAAAGCAGACTTTTCGAGTTAAGTGGGGAGAGCAGGATTCGAACCTGCGAAGACGTAGTCAGCAGATTTACAGTCTGCCCTCGTTGGCCGCTTGAGTATCTCCCCAAAACTGGGCGCAAATATATTATTGTTTCTTAATTTATCAAAAGAAAAACATAATAACTTCACGCTAAAAATTGAGTTACTAAAAATAGCATCATATTTCGTATCGAACTCTAAAAGTCACAAAACGAGGCTGGATAAACGTCTCTGAAGTTGACACTGAAATAGTATTGGCCCCATTGTTAATTCTAGAATCAATATCTAATAGGTTAGTGGCTCTAACTTCATATTCCCATTTTGCGTCTCTATCCTTTCTATATGCCAAAGATGCATTCCATGTTTCAAAGTATTGAGCTTCGCCAGTCTTTTCCTTTTGACGATTATAAGCATAATCTGTTCTAAAAGTAATAGATTTCAAAATATATGCATCAAAATCTATCGAGGGTGCATTTGTATAAAAAACTGTTTTATTAGTTCCTTGGTTATTCGTGTTTATACTATACTGGTATCTTAATCTTACGTTGGGTGCTACCTTAAAATTAGTACGTAATCCAGGCGTGTAGCTTTGTGTAAATCTTTCATTTACGGATTGTCTTCCTTGAATAAACTGGTTATTTTTACTGTAATTAAAATTTGTACTTACACTGGCTCTTAGTTTACCAAATGTGCGTTGAACTCGTCCGTTTGCAGAAACATTTTCATCGGCAAAATTTGAATTAAAGAAAGTACTTGTTGTAATTACATTTTCAAAGTTTGTTAACCCTCTAATCTGGTCTATGTTTTTTGTATAGGCCAAACGCGCAAACACATTTGTGTAATTAAACAGATTAAAACTATTATAAAATAGACTTATGTTATGTGATAAAGCATTTTGCAAATCTGGCTCACCAAATTGAATACTATTAAAATTATTTAAAACTATGCCCTGTGCTAAACGTGTTACATCCGTAAACTGGTTACGCATATTATATCGCAATGTTAAACTTTCACTCTTTTTAAATTGAATTCGAGTCTCAAAGTCTGGTAAGAACCTTAAAAAATCATCCTTAAACGTCTGATTAAACTGCGTATTTTTATTTCCATAAGCATGTACGGAGAACCCCGGTCTAAAAGTGAATTTCCCCGCTTTCAATGTATAGTGAACACCTAAATATAAATCACTAAAATTATATTCTGTATCATTGGTTGCTCGACCATCATTAAACGTTGGTGTTGGGTTGAATTGAGAACCATCTTCCAGAAACTGAAAGATATTGGAATTAAACTGTTGGGTACTCAAAATAGTACCTAATGTAAAATTGATATTACTTTTAGCATTAAGTATATTATAGTAATCGAGCTTCGCATCTAATTGATTTGACTTAATTCGTCTATTCTGCCCTAAATCGTAATTATCAAAACTAGTAACTAAACCTAAAGCATCAGCTGTTGTATCAAACGCATCTCTATCATCAGAGTTTAATTCATCGTTATTATCAGGGTCATTAACCAATACTGCATTATAAAAAGGGTCCTCATCTTTTATTACATGTTGAGCCTCAAAAGAAAAAATATTATTTTCGCTTAACGTATAGTAGTAATTAATATTTTGATTAATACTAAAAGGTGTTCCCCTATCAAACTGATTTGTATTTCCTAAAACTGAAGATAAAAAGTTTTGATCTTGTGAGTCCTTTGAAATTCTACCCAAAACATCATAATCCAATTGATTATTAAAATTTGGTTTATAAGATGCGCTCAATTTCAACAACCCTTGATTTGACGATTCATTACTTGTGCGCTCCGTTGTTTCATCTGGAATACCCAAATCTGAATCTGTATATTGCCTAAAAGTTTCTTGCTTCGAAGCTATGCGGCTACTATTATAAATAGCAAATCCACTTATATCTAATGCTTTATTAGGCGAATAACTAAAGTTGGTTGCTCCTAGTTTGTTCTCAACCTCAACAGCATTGTTTTGGCTGGTTAAAAACCCAAGGCTATTATCTCCTAAATTAATACTCGTACCACTATTATTACTTGGAGGCTTAAAGCCTCCACCAAAACCACGAATATCACGACGTGATAAGGCTACCTCTCCCGTGTTATTTAAATCACCAATAAAATTAAGACTGAGTTTAGGACTGTAGTAAAATAATTTTGGTTGTGCTAAGTAAAGCGCTTCATCTGTTGATGAACCACCACCAGCAGTAACATTTCCAAACCAAAAACTTTCTTTACCTTGCTTAAGCTTAATATTCATTGCCACATTATCCTGATTATTTGTAACACCGCTTAACTGACTAACTTCGGAGTAATTGCGCAACACCTGAATTTTATCTACGGCACTTGAAGGAATATTTTTAGTTGCTAATTTGGTATCACCATCGAAGAAGTCTTTCCCATTAACCATTAATTTGTTAACGACTTTACCTTCAACCTCTATTTGACCATCTTCATTAATTTCAACTCCAGGTAATTTTTCAATTATATCTTCAAGCTTACGTTCTGATCCGTTTTTAAAAGAATCGGCATTATAAACTAGCGTATCCCCTTTTACCGTTACTGGCATTTCATATGTTAATTCAACCGCATCTAATACGTTATCTAGTTGCAATGTAAAATCTCTCTCTAAATCATCAGACTTCAACGCAATTATTTCCTTAAAGGTTTTCATACCAATATAACTGACTTGCAGACCATACTCCGAATTTTTAGACAA
Source organism: uncultured Algibacter sp. (assembly GCF_905480415.1). GTDB lineage: Bacteria > Bacteroidota > Bacteroidia > Flavobacteriales > Flavobacteriaceae > Algibacter_B. Next base: position 10,237 of record NZ_CAJQQI010000155.1, read on the forward strand.
GGCCAACTTATAAAACCCCTTGGCATCTGTAATTGCATAAGACTCTAAAGCTTTTGTTTCTTGATTTATAGCTATTACATTTGCTAATTCCAATGGGTTACCTATACTGTCTTTTACAACACCTTGTAATTTAATCTGAGAAAAAGCCATGTTCGTTAAACAAAAGACGACTGCAAAAAATATCTTATTCATTCTTTTAATTGAACTATAAACTGGTTATCAATATTCACTTATATTACTATCGTCTATAACTTCCTCTACCTCGGTTATTTCTCATTTCTTGCATTTTTCCGGTAATAATTTCTTTATATTCCTTTTTGGTAACTACTTTACCTTTATCTGGAGCTTCTATTTTAATTTTTTCTTTCGGATTCATTACAATTTTAGAACATAGTAATGTTGTATTACCTACACTCACTTCTAATATTAAACCTGGAAGCCCCCAATAATCACCGGGACCTTGACTAACAGGAATCATTGGTGTATACCATGCTTCAATCTCTATCATGTCAACAACTTCTTCTATAGGTTGTGATTTCACACTTGCTGCATCTTCACCTTTTATGGAATCAACTTTCTTTTCTACAACATTGTTTCTTGCACTACTCCAAGAAAAATTCCACCAAGAGGTATCAAACACAGGTCGTTTACAAGTGGCTTTAAAACACGTATAATTACCTATTTGTCTGGTTTCAGTGCCCATTTTCCACTTTATATTAGATAGGTTTTCTTTAACTAAAAATTGTTTACCATAGAACTCTTGATTCTGTGAAAACTCATTTGTCTTTACATTTTTGTATTGCTTACCTGGTGTAAAATTCTTCCCCCATGAATCTGTTGCCCCTGAAACGGCATCCAATTTCTCATCTTCATAATACACAGACTCTTCCTTATTAAACGTTAAAATATAGGTTTTTTCTAATCTGTTTTTTAAGCGCTCTGCTGCCTGTTTTTTTTGTGCTTCGCTCATTCTAGCCCCCCAAGCGCCAAGATCCATTGGTGTTTTTGAAAAGTAGTATGCTTTCCCTTGAAAGTCTTGAGCATTAAGGGTTGCAGATGTGAATAAAATTAATGTCGCAATTGTTAATTTGTTTAGAAATGTCTTCATTGAAAATATGATAAATGATTATTTTTTGTTTATCAAAAATACTAAATAATCAAACAATATGTGTTTGTTTATATAAATAAGAATTTATCTTGGCCTTCCTCCTCCAGATCGTCCTCCAGTCCTCCCTCTATTTTCTCTAAACTCTTGCATTTTTTTGGTGATGATGTCGTTGTATTCTTTTTTGGTAACAACTTGTCCTTTTTTAGGAGCTTCAATTTTAGTCTTCTCTTCTGGGTTTATTACAATCTTTGAACAAAGCATGGTGTTATTCCCTGCACTTACTTCCAATATTAAGCCTGGCAATCCCCAATAATCAGATGGTCCTTGGCTTACTGGTATTTGTGGTGTGTACCAAGCGATAACTTCTATCATTTTAATACCTTCATCTTTTAAGTTTATCTCTTTAGAATTAGTAGAATCTTTAACTTTAAGAGAATCTTCTTCCTTTTCATTGTTTCCGCTTCTTGGAGTTAACATATTAATTTCTATTGAAACCTTTTTAGCCGTGGCCTTAAAACATAAATATTGACCAATTTGTTTCGATTCAGTACCCATTTTCCATTCAAGAGCCTCCATGTCTTCTTTAATCAAAAATTGTTTTCCAAAAAATTCTTGATCTTGTAGAAAGACACGTTCTTTTATGTTTTTATACTGCGGCCCAGGCGAAAAACTACTTCCCCAAACACTAGAACCTCTGCCATTCACAGGAGTTGATAATTTTTCATCTTCTTTGAATATAGACTCTTCCTTATTGAATGTTAGCACATAGGTTTTTTCTAACCTCGATTTCATGCGAGCTTCCCTTTGCTTTTTTTGTTGTTCACTCATTTGACCACCTCTATTGAAGCGACTCATATCCATAGTGGTTTTTGAGAAATAATAAGCTTTACCTTGAAAGTCTTGAGCTTTAATGGAACCAGTAACTAATAAAAATAGAAACAGTACATAAAATTTAATTATATAAGTTTTCATTGTTGAGGTATAAACGATTAAGATGTTAACAAACATAGGTAATAATTAACTACACTTGGACTACAATATTTACTTTTGGTTTAAGCCAAGGTTGTTAATTTAAAGTTAAAAATAACCTACCAACTCTTATCATAACATGCTCACCTTCTCCTTGAACTCATCGTCTTGATTGAAATTACTCCCTCATTCCTTTGGGTTTATTATCCTTGTTATAATCAAAATGTTTTTGAGAGACTTCTTTCCTTTTAGTAAGTTCCTCAATTTGAATATTTACTTGTGTTTACGGCTATAAACTAATTTATTAAAAGTGGTTTGATTTTTGTATTTTTCAACCTACAATGAAATCTAGACATTACATCTTTTTATTATTTTCTATTTCAATATTCGCTCAAGAATCTATTGAAGCTAAATTCATCGATAAAACGGATTTAAAATTAGAAACTCTTATTTCCGTTGATAATTTTGGCACCATATATTATATAGAAAATGATGTGATTCATAAAAAGACCCCGGAAAACACCATCACTTATAATAATTTACAATTAGGAACCTTACAATCAGCAAATGCTTTCAATCCCTTAAAAATTAATCTATTCTATAAAGATTTTAATACGGTTATTATTCTTGACAATCGATTAGCCGAAATATTCAAAATAGACTTTAACACACTTTCTTCCTATAAAGATGTTTCTCATATGTCTACAGGTCACGATAATACCATTTGGGTATTTAATCAAAATTTACAAAAGCTTGAATTATTTGACTATAAATCCAAAACAACTCGGGCACAAACCGTTCCTGTACAAAATGCAGTGCTCGATTTAACTAGTAATTATAATTCTTGTTGGTTACTAACAGAAAACTATTTATATCAATACAATTACTTTGGTAGCATGGTAAAAAAAATAGAAAATCAGGGATATACCGCTTTAATAGAAAGCAATGAAAATATTTTCTTAAAAAAAGAAAATAATTTGTTTTTTATGAAAAGTAACCAAGACGAAATCCTACCTATAATAACTCCAAATTTGTTGATAAATCAGTTTTTAGTAACCAATGAAACCTTGTATATTTACAACAGCGAAACCTTACAACAATTCCAACTAAAAACTAACTAAACTATGCATATTGCTATTGCCGGAAATATTGGCGCTGGAAAAACGACCCTCACAAAATTATTGGCTAAACATTACAATTGGGAAGCACAATTAGAAGACGTAGTAGATAATCCTTATTTAGACGATTTTTACAATCAAATGGAACGTTGGAGTTTTAATTTACAAGTTTATTTTTTAAATAGTAGATTTCGCCAAGTATTACAAATTCGTCAAAGTGGAAAAGACATCATTCAAGATAGAACTATTTATGAAGATGCTCACATTTTTGCTCCTAACTTGCACGCCATGGGTTTAATGACCAATCGCGATTTTGAAAACTATAAATCTCTTTTCGATTTAATGGAATCGTTGGTTAAAGGTCCAGATGTTTTAATCTATTTACGAAGCTCTATTCCCAATCTAGTATCTCAAATTCATAAACGTGGGCGTGACTACGAAAACTCAATAAGCATTGACTATTTAAGCAGATTAAATGAACGCTATGAAGCCTGGATACATGGTTATAATAAAGGCAAGTTATTAATTATTGATGTAGATAATTTAGATTTTGTAGATAATCCGGAAGATTTAGGAAGTATCATTAATACTATTGATGCCGAGATTAATGGGTTGTTTTAAAATTCTCTAATCATTGTAAATCATTCACTTTGAAAAGAATTTAATAGTTATAATTTATCGACATTTATCTTGTATAAACTAAATTATCGAGCATTAATTACACTGAAATAACCGCTTAGTAAGATAATTGTAATTTAATTTTGCTATTATTTAATAAATCCATGATTTCTTGCATGGGTAATTGCATGGGCACTAGTTTCTACGAGTAATACAGGTATTTGTTTATAATCTTTAAAAAGTGATCTTACTCGTAACATTTTCTTTTTGTGCTTAACACTTCTTAAATAAATTGCAGCAACTTGAGATGAAAATTCATTCGCGACATCCATATAAATATCTGCATCGTTCTCGCCACTATCACCTATTAAAATAAATTTTAATTTTGGATAGGTTTTTAAAATATTGACAATTTCTATATGTTTTTGCGGACGATCACCAGACTGTTTTTTGAATATATCCTTAAAACTTCTAAGTAAGATTGGACCTTTAGGAAAAGCATTCTGTTTTAAAAAAAAATCAAGATAACGGTATAAATTCCAAGGGCTATGACTCACGTAAAAAATTGGATTAGAATTTTCACCAGATTCACCTCTATGTAATTTATGATAAAACTCTGCTGCACCTTCTAATGGAATTCGGCTTGCAGCACTTTTAAAAATACTATTAAGTAATACTTTCCATTTTAAAGTCGATACTACTCCAGTATGAAGAATGGTATCATCGATATCACTAATAACACCAATTCGAGCTCGAATACTCGGTATTAATAATTCACCGGGAAATCGATTTGAGTTTTGAATATTACGATTAATATTCACATCATCATATGAGATTTCAAAATTAATCCAACCATCATCATTGACTAATGCAACCAATCCATCTACAAATTCGTCAACCTTAAAATAACCGTGATCATCTGTGACGGTGTTTAAAATTGTTCCGTTTGATAAAGTGATTTTGAGTGTAGTACGTTTTATTTCATCACTCTCAAAGCGTTTCCATGAATTAATAAATAAACCTAATAAACCCTTTTGTCCCAATTCAATAGTTCCATCTTCTAGCGCACGCCCACGCATATATAAATGGTTAGCTGTTCCGTAAGTTCGGAAAGCAATAATTTGGAGTGGATCTTTCTTGAACATAAGAGTTTTGAATTCAGTTTAAAAATACAAAAAAACCACGCTTACTGGCGTGGTTTTTATATTCTTTAAAAAAATAAAAGGTAACTAGTTTACAACTACTTCCTCAATCTCTTTTACAAACTTTTTTGTTTCAACCGTAATATCTCTACCATCTTCTTTTAAAGCACTAATACTCGCTTTAACTTCAGCTTCTGTTCCTTCGAAAGCTTCATAAGCTGTAGATGATTCCCCATTTTTAGTGGTTACCGTTGTAACTACTGCTTTGGTATTACCATCATCATTCTTAGTCATTTCGACCTTAACTTCTTTAGAAACTTCTACCTGCTCTGAAACATCTGTCTGGTTAGCATATGCCATTACATCATCTGCAGATAATGCAATACTTGGTGCAATTACTAATGCTACAACCGACATTAATTTTAATAATATATTTAATGAAGGGCCAGAAGTATCTTTAAATGGATCACCAACAGTATCTCCAACAACAGCAGCTTTATGAGCGTCTGTTCCTTTTTTTCCTTGTTCTTCAATAGTTTTCTTAGCGTTATCCCATGCACCACCTGCATTAGATTGGAAGATTGCCATAAGCACACCACACGTTGTAACACCTGCAAGTAATCCACCTAACATTTCAGCACCACCAATAAAACCAACAGCTACAGGAACAACGATTGCTAATAATCCCGGTAATACCATTTCTTTAATTGATGCTTTTGTTGAAATATCAATACATTTTCCATAATCTGCAACACCATCGGCTGCATCAAAAATAGCTCTATCTTCAGCAGAAGCTTTAGTCATATCAGAATCATACTTACGCATTACTACTAATGCCGCTTTTAATTGAGGTATATCTCTAAATTGACGTCTTACTTCTTCAATCATAGCCATAGCTGCACGACCAACAGCATTCATAGACAATGCTGAGAATACAAATGGCAACATCCCTCCTACTAATAGTCCAGCCATAATTTGTGGTTGAGACACATCAATAGAAATCACATTTGCCGTTTTCATAAAAGCTGCAAATAAAGCTAAAGCTGTTAAAGCTGCAGAAGCAATAGCGAAACCTTTACCAACAGCTGCAGTTGTATTACCAACAGCATCTAATTTATCAGTACGTTCACGAACTTCTTTTGGTAATTCAGCCATTTCAGCAATACCACCCGCATTATCACAGATTGGTCCGTAAGCATCCACTGCTAATTGAATTCCTGTGTTTGCTAACATCCCTACTGCTGCAATTGCAATACCATATAGTCCTGCAAAATGATGTGACACCATAATAGCAGCAGCAATCAAAAGAATAGGAATCATTGTTGACATCATACCAACACCCAAACCAGCAATAATATTTGTTGCCGCTCCAGTTTCAGACTGTGCAACAATTGACATTACAGGTTTTTTACCTGTAGCCGTATAATACTCAGTTATCTTACCAACACCCAAGCCAGCTACTAAACCAGCGATAGTTGCCCAAAATACGCCCATAGCTCCAAATGGTAAACCTTCAACAGATTCAGGAATTAAAGCATTTATAATAAAATAAGACGCCACAACCATTAAACCTGCAGAACCAAATTCTCCAATATTTAATGCTGTTTGTGGATTTCCACCATCTTTTACTTTTACAAAAAACGTTCCTAATATAGACATGATGATACCTACTGCTCCAAGAACTAAAGGCAAGTAAACCGCTCCTAAACCTCCAACAATATCCGGAGTTATAATAAAAGCTCCTAATACCATAGTACCAATAATAGAACCTACATAAGATTCAAATAAATCGGCTCCCATACCGGCAACATCACCTACATTATCACCAACGTTATCTGCTATTGTTGCAGGGTTTAATGGATGATCTTCTGGAATACCAGCTTCAACTTTTCCAACTAAATCAGCACCAACATCTGCTGCCTTGGTATAAATACCACCTCCTACACGCGCAAATAAAGCTATCGATGAAGCACCTAATGAAAATCCAGAAAGTACATTTAGTACCATTGATAAATTTTCAGCTCCTGGCCATATACCTTGATATATCATAAATAAGCCACTTAAGCCTAAAATACCTAAACCGACAACACCTAAACCCATTACAGCTCCACCAGCGAACGCCACTTCTAATGCGCGTCCTAATGATGTTTTTGCAGCTTGTGTTGTTCTAACATTTGCTTTGGTTGCCACTTTCATACCGATGAATCCCGCTAAGGCAGAACATATAGCACCTATGATAAAGGATATCGCAACCATACCACTTGATCCTGCTTCTGAAGTACCTTTAAAATATAACAAGATAGCTACTGCTACCACAAAAATTGCTAAAACTTTGTATTCCGCTTTTAAAAATGCCATGGCCCCGTCCGCAATATTCTTTGCAATACGTGACATTTTTTCATCACCAACTTCTTGTTTTGAAACCCATCCGCTTTTAATAAAAACGAAAATCAACGCGACAACTCCAAAAAGAGGTAAAAATTTTACTATTAAATCCATCATTTAGTTAGTTATTTTAAATTAATTATTTTTTTTAACGGGGCTAAAAATAGGAAAATTAAAGTGATAAAAAAAACCACCCTAAATTAAAGATGGTTCATTTTTTTTGTTGGTATTTTAAGAATCTGATAATTAGATTGTAAACGTACGTTTTTTCTTGTGTTCACTTTTATCATAACGCGCTACACATTCATGATATATTTTAATAGCTTCCTCAGCATTTCCCCATCCACCAACATCAACTTTCTTTTCCTCTAAGTCTTTATAAACTTGAAAAAAATGTTCAATTTCTTTTAATCTATGAGGGTTTAAATCTGCTATATCTTTTTTATTGTTCCAAATAGGATCTGATACTGGTACACAAATAATTTTTTCATCTGGACCTTTTTCATCCGTCATATGAAATACACCAATAGGTCTTACTTCCATAACCACCATCGGGTATGTTGGCTCTGACCCCATAACCAATACATCTAATGGATCTTTATCCAACGCCAAAGTTTCAGGAATGAATCCATAATCTCCAGGATACATCATTGATGAAAATAACATACGATCAAAACGAATTTTATGTAATGTGAAATCGTATTCATATTTATTTCTACTTCCTTTTGGTATTTCTATTAACACATCAAATGTTAAATCTTTTTTCTTCGTCATGTTTTTATTTCTATTTAGGGCTGCAAATGTACTGAACACAGATGCTTTAAGCAACAAAAACTCATGTAGTTTATATTAAATAATTGTTATCTTGCACCTGACTAATTCTAAATAATTTAAAGATTATGCGATTTCTTTTTGCAGCATTTCTAACATTTTTCTCGTTTTCCACAATCCAAGCACAAACAAATCCTTGGCAAGGTAAATTTGAACCTATAGACCAAATGATTGCCCCTCCAAACACCTATAGAACAGCTAGTGGGGCGCCAGGAAACGCCTATTGGCAGCAACGTGCCGATTATAAGATTAAAGCCATAATCGATGAAAGAAATAATACGTTAAGCGGTGAAGAAACCATAACCTATTATAATAATTCTCCTGATGATTTAAGTTATTTATGGATGCAGCTCGAACAAAACGTCAACAAAAAAGAGAATGAGGATTTTGGCAGTATCAATAATAGAATGAAAGATTCTATAACGACAAGGCAAATGCAATTCCTTACTAGAACTATCGATTTCCCTGCGGGTTATTCCATTAAGCATGTAAAAGATGAAAATGGTAACCAAATAAAAACAATGGTTAACAATACCATGATGAAAGTTAAATTGAATACGACCTTAAAGTCTGGTGAATCTACTAAACTTTCTATCGCTTGGTCTTATCCTATTACCGATAGAAGTATGTATTTATTATCAAGAGAGGGCTATGAATACTTTCCTGAAGACGATAATACCGTTTACCTCATTGCGCATTGGTTTCCAAGAATGGCTGTTTATA
>NZ_CAJQQI010000156.1 GCF_905480415.1 uncultured Algibacter sp.
CATATTTTACACCCAAATACATTACAACGTATTACAGATTCTGAATTATATGGAAACAAATACAAGCTGTCTACGTTTATGACAGATTTAAACAATGCCATTTTTAAGTCTGACATATATAGTTCTGTGAATTCGTTTAGACAAAATCTGCAATTGGAATATACCAACATGTTGATTGGAGTGTTAATAGGAAAGCAAAGTAGTAAATATACACATAGTGCAAAATCTATGGCATTGTATAATTTAAAAGGGATTAGAGCTATGGCAGCACCTTCAGGGAACATAGCTTCAAGGGCCCACAAACAGCATTTAAGAATACTTATAGATAATGCTATTAAGGAAATTAAGTAAGACTACTTAATTTTTTTAAGCTAAAAATAAAAAAGCTACTTCGTAATTGGAGTAGCTTTTGTTTTGGTGTAGCACATGTTTCTTTTTAGGAACAATCAAATGTTTACTTTATGTTTCATATGCTTATACTTTATGTAGAGCAAATTTTATGCCAAAAGAAGCAGTGAAGATTAAGAATATTTAACAACTTTACCTTTTACGCCTTTGTAAAAGTTATACATATATTCAAAATCTGCTTCAACATCATCAGTTGGGTAAAAAGGCTCTGAAATTTTATTTTGTTTGTTTCCAAAATCAAGTGTAAACATAATGATTGGTACTTTGGCTTGTTTTGCTATATAGTAAAAACCCGTCCTCCAAGATGTTACTTTCTTTCTTGTTCCTTCTGGAGCTAAAGTCATTCTAAATTCATTGTATTGATCAAATAATTTAGCAATAGCCTCTACTTTATTCTCATTAGACTGTCTATTGATTGGAGCACCTCCTAAAGCCCTAAAAAACAACCCTAACGGAAATACAAATAGTTCTTTCTTTCCAATAAAATTTGTTCTTATACCTGTTATGGATCGCAGTAATACACCAATGTAGAAATCGTGCCAACTCGTATGTGGAGCTGCTATAATTATGGCTTTTTTTATTGTTTCTTTTGAGAATGTAGTGTTACCAATGACTTGCCAACCTAGAATTTTAAAATAAATAATTTTGGCGAGCCATTTCATATTACATTTTTTGGTATAAAGTCCTCAATTTTTCTCTTGTAATTATTTTTTTCCAGTTTTTGCCAATTGCATTTTCCCAAAGCGGTTCAAGACTTAAAGCAACATCAATCATTATATCGTATTCTCTGTCGTTTAAATCTGCACAAATACCTTGAGGCAATGTAACCTTATGCTTGGCTTTCATTTGCTTAAAAAGCTTGACACCTTCAGGGTAAAAGGCTTCTAGGTGATCAAAAACGATACAGTTACCTACACCATGTTTTGTGCCTAGTAAATAGGACAAGCCGTAACTCATTGCATGTGCAATTCCTACTTGTGAATACGCTATACTCATACCACCATGCCATGAGGCCATCATAAGTTTTTCTTGAGCTTCGACTTCTGAAAGATTACCTTCTAAGAATATTTCTTTACACAAATCTAATGCCATTTTGCCGTAGCTTTCGCTAAAAGCATTAAGGTACGTACCAGTTAAAGACTCAATACAGTGAATATAGCAATCCATTCCTGTATAAAACCATTGGTCTTTTGGAACCTCTTTTGTAAGTTCTGAATCTAAAACAACTTGATCAAAAGGTGTGTAATCAGAATTAATTCCTAATTTTCGTTCTGGACCAGTTAATACCGTTGTTCTTGAAACTTCGGCACCTGTGCCAGAAATTGTTGGTATACCAACGTGATAGATTGCAGGATTTTTAACTAAATCCCAACCTTGATAATCTTTAGTTTCACCATTGTTAGTTAACATAATAGAAACTGCTTTGGCTAAATCTAACAATGTTCCACCTCCTATTCCAATAATACCAGAAGGCTGCTCTTTATCTTTTAATATAATATCTTCAACTAGGGTGTCGACTTGAGCCGTTTTAGGTTCTTCATCAGCTGAAACAAAAATGATTCTATCATCATATGCCAATGAAATTCTTGATAATAACCATGTGTTATTTTTAAACACATCATCAATTAAGTAAATAAAAGGCGCATTGATGCTTAAGCGTTTTGGAGCTAAAAGTTCGTTTAATTGATTGAAACTACCTCTGCCAAAAATAACTCTTGGCACCATTGGAAAGTTTTTATAACTCATTTAACATATTTTCTTTTACAGATGGTAAAAATACCATTATTTTAAATTCTATAGGTTTAAATAATTTTGAAATCTTTCAAAAAATTCTCCAATATGATAGCCATCCACCAAAGCATGGTTAACACTTATTGATACATTCATATTTAGAGTCTCTTGCACATTAGAAACTTTACTAAAGGCTATTTTAGGTACAGAATCTAAATTCCCTGAAAAAGGTTCCTTATGCCCCGTGAAATTTAACCAAGGCATCGCCGAACAATGAATACAGTCTAATCCATTTTTTGGCGGATACAGATCTGCTGTATTTTCTATTCTATGCTTCTCATTTGCTATGTTTTTTACAAAAATACTTAAATCAGGATCAAACTCAATGAATGAAAAACCAAAAGTTTTATCGTTTCGCATAATAGTTGCAGATGCGTGTATTAAGGGATATTCAACAATTTTTTCATTTTCAATTCGAAGCTTCAAATTATCTACATCATTAATAGCCTTCATACAATCGTGTAAATATTTACCAAAAAAACTCAAATTATTTTCTTTTGAAAAATTATAAGCTTTTGTGATATCACAAGGAACGGTAACAGCAAAATAGGGGTCTAATAGTTTAATAAAATGCTCATATTGTGCCTTTCTGTTCCAAGTATTTAAATCAATATATTTCATATTAATTTAACAATTTTAATAAGCTTGTTAAACTATTAATGGTTTTATAATTTTTACCATTAGTTTCTTCTTCAGTGACTTCTTCATGAGCCCAAGTAGTATGGAAAGGGACATGAATGGCATGTGCCTTTATATTTACTAGAGGTAAAATATCAGATTTTAATGAATTTCCTATCATTAAAAATTCAGAAGGATTAATATCTAAATGATTTAATAATTTTGAATAATTAGCTTCTTTTTTATCGCTTAAAACTTCTATATGATGAAAATAATCTGTTAAACCAGACTTTTCTAATTTTTGTTCTTGGTCCAATAAATCGCCTTTTGTGGCTAATATGAGTCTGTATTTTTTTGATAGAACTTTTAAAACTTCTTCTACTCCTTCTAATAATTCAACAGGTTTATTCAACATATCTTTACCTATATTCAAAATGGCTTCAATAGTTTTTGTTGAAATATTATAATTTGATAGTTCTAAAGCTGATTCAACCATAGATAATGTAAAGGCTTTTACCCCATAACCATAAAGTGGCAAATTATCCATTTCCATTCTAAAAAGCTCTTGATCTATTTTATTTGGAGTTTCATATTGAGATAAAAGATTAGTGAATTTTTTTTCTGCTTCTCTAAAATAGGTTTCATTAACCCAAAGGGTGTCATCAGCATCAAAGCCTATTACTTTAATGTTTTGGTAATTTACTTCCATATTTTCTTTGCGCGTTCTAAATCTTCAGGAGTGTCTATTTCAACACCTTGAACATCTGTTTCAACCATTTTTATACGCTTTCCGTACTCTAAATAACGAATACACTCTATTTTCTCAGAAGCTTCCAGCGGAAGCATTGGTAATTTATAAAAATCTAAAATAGCTTCCTTTCTAAATGCATAAACACCTTTATGTTTAAAATATTTTACACCTACATTATGATCTCTTGGGTATGGAATTGGGCTTCGTGAAAAATAAAGTGCGAAATTTGATTGATCCACAATAACCTTTACTGTATTGGGATTATTAATCTCATCTTCATCAGTAATATGGACCATTAAAGACGCCAAATCAATACTTTTATCATTATCGTTTTTAAAAACTTCAATAAGTTTTGATAATGATTCTCTATCAGTAAAAGGCTCATCTCCTTGTACATTGATAACAATATCAATATCCATTAACTCGACAGCTTCAGCTATTCTATCACTGCCGCAATCATGCTCCTTTTTACTCATTATCACTTTTCCGCCATTATCTACAATTTCATTGTAAATAATATCGCTATCGGTAACAACAAAAACATCATCGAATAATTTTGTAGCAACAGTGGCTTCGTAAGTTCTTTGAATAACCGTTTTACCTCCAAGATCTTGCATAAGTTTACCAGGAAAACGTGATGCAGCATAACGTGCGGGAATCATTGAAATTATTTTCACAGATATAAATTTATTTGTTTAAGTAAATTCTATTTTCAAAAATAGCCAAATATTATTGGTTTTTAATCTTAGTTGTTTTAAACTTTTTATATAGTTTGAAAACTACAAATAATATAAAAATAACTAAAACCGCCCCTACTATAGGCAGAAAGATAGAAACAATAGACATTATAACTGAGGTTCCTGTTTCAATCATTGAAACTACTGGGTTTGCCACTCCTCCAGTTGTTAATGTTGAGGTTAGTCTTGTTGTGCTAGATGTTCCTGCTACTACCGCCGCTGTACCTCCACCTGCTATAATAGCTAAAGACCACGTAATTACAGGACTTAAATCTGCGACCGTAGACAACATAATAGCAGTGCCTGCTAGTGCAGCCAATGGTACTGTAACGCTATCCAATACATTATCGATATATGGGATAAAATAGGTAACTATTTCAACAATAGTAGCGGCACCTAAAGTAATTAAAGCTGCTGTACTTCCAATCCATTCCCAAGATTCATTAAGTTGCCAAACATCAAAATAAGATGACACACTCAATGCGAATAAGGGTAAAAACACTCTAAAGCCCACGGATGCAGATAAACCAATTCCTAGGCAAATACTAATAATGGTTTCAAATGTCATAGTCCTATATCCTAAAGAAAAATTTATAATACCTATTAATTTTAAAATATAGTAATTATCTGAATAAAACTCTTCAAAACACAAAATTTCAAAATCAGCACAAATTGAATATTAACTGTGATTTTTTATTATTCCTCAAAAAAATCGTCCGTAAAACCAATAAGATACAATTTCACTTTAGCTCTCGTTACCGCAGTATATAACCAACGTAAATATTCTTTATCTATACCATTTGGTAAATAAGGTTGCTCTACAAAAACAGTATCCCACTGCCCACCTTGTGATTTATGACACGTAATAGCATAAGAAAATTTAACTTGTAGCGCATTAAAGTGTTTGTTGCCTTTAACTTTTAAAAACTTTTTATATTTACTCGTTTCACTCTCAAAATCTTTCATGACTTCTTGATACAATCTATTAGAGTCTTCATAAGGTAATGATGGTGTTTCAGCCGCAATAGTATCTAAAAGTAAGACCGTTTCAAAAGGAATCATTTTAGGATAATCTACCATTCTTATTTTTACTTCCGCAAAGCGAAAACCATAGAGCTCTTGAATACTAAAGATTTCGAGAACCTCAATAATATCACCATTTGCTATAAAACCAGCATCACTAGTTGGCTTTACCCAAAAATAATTATTCTTCACAACCATCAAATAATCGCCAGCTGTTAATTCATGCTCATTAAATAAAATTCTATTTCTTATTTGTTGGTTGTATAAATTGGCACGCTTATTACTTCTTACAATTATGGCGGTTTCCTCCTTACCTAATTCGCTGTAAGCATCATTAATAGCATCCATAATTTCATAACCATCAACTAGTCTGATAATATCTGTGTAATCTGACAAGTCAAACTTAAATGAATCAAAATAGGTATTTAATAACGTTTCACGTAAAACCGTGGCATTTGCTAAAATACCAGAACCCTGTTCTTGACGTACCACTTCATCAAGTTCCATTTTAGTAACTTCCTTATTATAATTTAAGGCTAAAGTTCTTTCATCTAAAGCCGGACTTAAGTCTAACTTTACTGGCGGTAACTGCGCTGTATCACCAATTAACAACAACTTACATTGATGACCAGAATATACATATTGCATCAAGTCGTCTAATAAAGAACCATTTTCGAATAATTTTGATTCTCCAGGAGTATCAGAAATCATTGAAGCCTCATCTACAATAAAAATGGTGTTTTTATGCTTGTTGGGTTGCAACACAAATTTTACACCTCCATTTTTTTCTTTTTTAGGGAAATATATTTTTTTATGAATCGTAAATGCTTCCTTACCTGAATAATTAGCAATCACTTTTGCCGCTCTACCCGTTGGTGCCATTAAAACGGCACTCTTTTTAGCTTTCCATAAATTTGACACAATAGCCCCAACAATCGTAGTTTTTCCTGTTCCGGCATAACCTTTTAATACATAAAGCAAATTTGGAGCCTTAGAAAAAATAAATTCAGATAATTGTTGTAAGACAATATTTTGTTTTATCGTAGGCTCGAATGGAAATTGTTGTCTTATAAGCGAATAAAATTCAGATGAGGTCATTTAGTTTTAAAAAATTTAAATTTTATTCAAAGATAGAAATGATTTTTACTCACTTTGGTTTTAACGATTAAAAAAAAATTGTAGATTTGCTAAATACCATTTACTAAACTTTTATTTAAAGAACATACTATGTTAAAATTTATTCTCATTGCAGTTGCAGTTATTTTAGTTACAATTGGCTTAGTTAAGTTAGTTGATAAATTTATACCATCTAAGTTTAAACCTATTTTGAATATAGTACTTTGGTTATTAATTGCATTTTTAGGATATCAGACTTATATGTCTATTTATGAGCCAATTCAATTTAATAAAGTAAAAAATAAGCGTTACTCTATAGTTATTGAGAGTTTGAAAGATATTAGAGATTCTCAATTAGCGCACAGACAGGTTACTGGTAAATTTGCTAAAGATTTTGATGGCTTAATAAAGTTTATTGATAC
>NZ_CAJQQI010000157.1 GCF_905480415.1 uncultured Algibacter sp.
AATTGATAGAGAAACGTATAAAATAGTATCTGCCATGATTAGAATTTAATATGATTAAGTAGCAAAATTAAATCAATCGATGTAAGTATAATATGATATTAATCACTAGAAGTAAAAAAGAATAATAAATAAATACGCTTCGCTCTGTTGCTTGGTTTATTGATAATATTACTGCTTATCGCTTCTTCGCTAAAGGCTTGATAAAAATGATATTTTGGTATGTAATATTCTTAAGAAGGGACAGACTAGAGTATCAATAATTACAACTTACTCATACCTTAAAACACTCTTTTATAGACAAGAACCTATTCGGGAAAATATCAAAATTACTTGCTTCTTAATTTTCTTTTGATAAATATCCCATAAATTTCTATGCTCTCGACCTTGCTCTATGCCATAATTAAATAGAGCAATATCATCATCAAAACTTGCTAGTAATTTTTTTTGTGCTGTTTGGTAATGTGTGTAATAAAATGATTCTCTTAGCCACTCCATTAAACCTGCTAGCTCAATATCAATTCTAATTATTAAGTCATCATTGGCTCGATTCTTAGTCTTAGAACCTATGTGTGTGATATAGTCATAACCTTGCTCACATAACCGCCATAAAGGGTTAGCATCATCTTCATTATTAAATTTGGCTTTCTTTTAAGATATTATATCTGCTGGGTACATACCTCTGAGCATAAACATAATTAAATATCATAAATATCTATATAAGAGCATATTATGTATTTAAGGCGTTAGGTTGTAAGTTGTTAAGAATGATAACATTATCAATGGCAGTCAAGAGGTCGACGGTTCGAATCCGTTCTTCTCCACATGTAAAATAAGGGGTTTGAAGCGTTTTTATGTTGCGCCTCTTTTTATTTGCAGAAAATTTGCAGAAAAACACACGTTATTTGTCATTAAATACTAATTTTTGCTAACGGGTTTGTATATATAAAGTAGCAGATTTTTATGTATGTCTTTTCAGTTTAAAGTAAAGATAGCAGAAAAGAACTATACTTTAGATTTAGCTATTTTCTGCTATTTTTCATATACGTTGTTGTTTTTAACCTAATGGTTTCTGACCAACTCCAACAACAAGTTCGCATGGTCCAGAGAATCCATTCTCATCTTCAAATTTTGATAGTTCAAACTGAATTTCTTCCCATGCCGCGGCTTTTTCAATATCCGATAAACCTCCTAGCATTTGATGTAAGGCTGCAAAAGACTCATACTCAAATCTAACACAATCTTTAGCGGTTGGCATTATTACTGGAGCGTTAACTACTTGTGACTTAACGTTAATAAACCCAGCCTGTTTAAAGGTGTCTTCTAAAACTCCTTCACCTCCCAAACTAAAAGGGCCTGGCTGTCCTGCAAGTGGTGGTGGAAGTTGTGCACGTTGCCTAATAACTGAAACGGGGGTTGAAAAGAATTTGTTTTTATCAACAGTTGAATAGACTATCGCAGCAACAAAACCACCTGGTTTTAAAACTCGCATCATTTCTTTTAATGCTTTTTGCTGATCAGGAAAAAAGATGAGCCCTACTCTTGAAATTACAGTATCAAAAGAATTTGCAGGAACAGTTAGGTTTTCACCATCCATTTCTTTTGTTTCAATATTATTGATTCCTTTTTCATTAGCAAGTTCCAATGCGAAATCAAGAATTTTTGGTGCTAAATCTGTGGCCAGTACGTAGCCATTTGCACCGACTTTTTCAGCCGCTGTGATTGATTGTTCTCCAGCACCAGCTGCAATATCTAATACACGATATCCTTCTTTAACTTCTGCCATATCCAACATTAGGTCGGTTGCCGGACCTAACCAAGTCTTTAAAGTAGGATGCCAACGGTGCCATGCCTCTGCTGCCGTTTGCCATTGTTCTCTAGTTGTTGTTTTGTAATGTTCTGGATTGAATACTTTTACTGTTTCCATGATTGAAGTGTTTAACTGTTAATTGTTTATCATACTTTATGATGCAAATATGAAAAACATAGAAGCAGAAGTATTTCACAATTGATTCAAATCCTGAAACAATTGATTCAATCACAATTTCTTGTCAAATTAAGCCAGTTGCATTATAAATTCAGTTGGAGAAATTCCAAATCTTTTCTTGAAAACACGGGTAAAGTATGTTGGACTATTAAATCCAGATTGGTAAGCAATTTCGGCAATTGTTTTTTGGCTTTGAGACATTTTACCCAATGCGCTTTGAAGTCGTGACTCCTGAATAAGTTGATTTGGAGTTTGTCCTGTTAATGATTTGATCTTCCGACTTGCTTGAGATTTACTCATTCCGATTTCCGAGAATAAATCTTCACTTTTAAAGTCCGATCGGTTAAAATGTTTTTTTATGGTATTATGCAGCATCAAAGAAAAGACAAAGTCGTCATTGCTGACAAGCGTAAAGTTGGTTGTCTTTTTTTGTTGTTCTTGTAATTCTTTTTTTGCAAGAGCAACAGTTTCGTTATCTAAATATAGTTTTTTATTGAGGCCTAAAGAACATAGACTGTTAATTTTATTTTTTGTTTCTTCAAAGAATGCAGTACCTTTTTCATCAACAGGATTTCCACTTACTACTGCTAAATTAAATTCTAATTTACTGGAGGTAGATTCAAGTAATTCTATTATTGATGTTGCGCAAGAAATGGCATCTGTTGCGTAAACAAACGTTATCATTATTTGATTAGTTGGTTCACGGATAATTACCCCGTTATGTTCAATAACTAAATCTTTTATTTTCTTAAAATATCCATTACTATTTTGAGAAAAGCATACGACATTGGTAAGAAGAATAGTTCTGTAACCGGGATCAAGATCTCCAGAATTAGTTTTTGCTAAATCATTAACCTCTGTCCCTTGTCCCATAAAGAGGTTGTATTCATCGTCTGCTACTTCAATGATATTGCAGGCTGTGTTTCCGTGTGATTCAAGATGAACCTGATTACAGGCTTCTTTACTCGGCCCTTCCATCAAGCAAAAGATTGTTTTACCTTGCTCATTCACCCAATATTTTAATTGTTTTACACCAAATTTATCCTCTATGGCAAGATCTTCCATGTGTGCTTTTACAACATCCTCTGCCGAGAATTCGTCAGAATCGACTGTATGAATATCCATATATAAAGGCATAGATTTTGTTTTTTTGTTCTTATGTAAATTACCTAAAACGTATTTGTGTATGGTTAGTTGGGTGGTTTAGCATCTAATTTAGTAAACAAAAACTAACCAGAGAAGATTCCGAAGGAATTTTTCAAATAGGCAACTACCAAAGCAATGAATTACACACGGTGTTGGCAGTAGTTTTTTTGTCACTATTTACTTTTTTTTTGGTATATTTCTTGTTTACTAAATATTTAAAATTCTTTGTTTCAATTCTTCACTATTACTTTCAATTTCGATAAAGTTATAAGCAGAAAACCCATATTCTTCTTCACATTTTATTAAACCATTAACTTTTATAGAAAGTATTATATATAATAATCATCTACTTTAGAAAGTTTGGTAGAAGACAAGTCAAGTAAATTTGAACTTCGATTATCATTCAAAGAGTAGTTTTTCCGATCGGGATTTATTCTTAACCGTTATAGAAATTTTATCAAAGGATAAGTCGTTACAACTGTTTCTGTTTTATCTATGTCATTAGTTAAACTTAGTGCGTAATTAAAAAGAGTTTTGCAGTAAATCTTAATAAATAAGCGTATTTTACATTTTGGATGCAAAAAAATGTTGTGATTTCTAATAAGAAGTAAAGAAAAATCTTGATTGTAAATAATGATGATAAGCTGTAATGCTTTACTTTAAGAGAAGAATAAATATTATGAAACGTCTTTTACTATTTATAATTAGTGGATTTTCTGTTTTGTCTTTTTCTCAGGAAACAGAAATTATTAAAGAAACTAATATTACCTACTTTGGTCGAGAACACTTTTTAATCGAAGGGACAGCTATGGCCGATTCTCTAAAGGAAAGCCCTTATGATAGGTTGCCGATTTCTTATAAAGAAAAAGTAAGAGAACCAGTATGGGACTTATCCAAATCGTCTGCAGGAATATCTGTGAGATTTCATTCAAATTCGACAAGTATCAATTTAAAATGGTCAATTTTAAACAATTTCTCAATGAACCATATGGCTTCTACAGGAATCAAAGGAGTAGATTTATATTTAAAACACAAGGGCAAATGGAGATATGTTAGTACGGCCAGACCTTCTGGCAGTATAAATAAATATGAACTAATAAAAAACATGACTTCTGATTTTAGAGAGTACAAACTATTTTTACCTTTATATGACGGAGTTACAAAATTGGAAGTAGGAATAGATAGCGACGCTTCAATTAAGAAGGCAATGCCTAATGCGCAAAAACCAATTGTTTTTTACGGTACAAGTATCACCCAAGGAGGTTGTGCTTCGCGTCCTGGAATGGCGCATACCAATATTATCTCTAGAAAATTAGACGTTGATTGTGTAAATTATGGATTTAGTGGAAATGGGAGAATGGAAACACCCATTATTCAACTCATCTCGGAAATTGATGCAAGCTTTTATGTGATTGAATGTTTACAAAATATGAACGCAGAACAAGTTAAGGAACGTGTTTTGCCATTGGTAGAAATTATTAGAAAAAAGCATCCTAATACACCTATAGTTTTTGTGGAAAACATGATGTACAAAACTGCCTTTTTAGATAAGACTATAGAAACTGAATTGAATCATGAAAATTTGACACTAAAAAATGAATACAATAAAATTCTAAAAAAAGGATTTCAAAATGTTTTTTATATAGAAGACATGCCATCCTTTGGAATGGATAATGAAGGCACTGTAGATGGTGTGCATCTTACCGATTTAGGATTTTTAAGGTACGCAGATTATTTAATTAAGAATTTTAAAGAACAAAACCTTATTAAAACTGTACTTAATAAAAATTAGAACTTGAAAGTGTAGGCTACGATCTAGTAATTGCAAGTAATTTATTTGCATCATAAATTTCATTATTATAGAATTAATGTAATAAAAATTAAACGATTATAAATACCACAATTAAACCAACGTTTAATATTAAACTAAAAAGATATGCATTTAAAATATTTAATACTAACACTATTTTTATCGCTATTATTTACTCAAAAAAATCACTCCCAAAACTGGAATGAATTTGCTAATACAAGTCGCTATGACAAAGCAAACCTAGAGCTTAAATTACATACAAAAGCTAAAAATCGTGTTGTTTTTATGGGAAATTCAATTACAGAAGGATGGGTTATAATGCGTCCAGAATTCTTTAAAAACAGAGACTATATTAACAGAGGTATTGGCGGACAAACCACACCACAAATGCTATTACGTTTTAGACCAGATGTTATCGATTTAAACCCAAAAGTTGTGATTATTTTAGCAGGCACCAACGATATTGCAGGTAATACAGGTTACACATCTTTAGAAACAATTATAGATAATATTAAATCTATGGCAGAAATTGCAAATGCCAACGGTATTAAAGTGATAATTTCTTCAATTTTACCTGCGATAGATTATCTATGGAAACCCGGGTTAGATCCTGCTACAAAAATAATTACAATCAACAAAGCACTTAAAGAATATGCTAAAGAAAATAATTTTATTTATTTAGATTATTATTCTGCAATGGAAGACGGTAAAGGAGGCTTAAAAGTGCCAGATTACACAGCTGCGAATGATCTTGTCCATCCAAACAAAGCGGGGTATTTGGTAATGGAAAAATTAGCAGAAGAAGCCATTGAGAAAGCATTAAACATCTAAATTAATCATGATGGATAGGAATGGTATAAGCGTACTGATTTTTTTTATTGCCTTATAGTTTATCCTATTGGAATTATTCATTCAAGCTGAGGAGGAACCGACATTGAAGCTTGGATAAGTTGATAAAAATTAAGATTAACAAGATATTTTATCTATAAACAGACATGCTTTAAAAGTATAATCCATGAAAAAAAAGTATAAACTAGTTTTCGTTTTAGCCATCATTTTAATAAGCTGTCATAGTGAAAAAGAGTTGTATGTACCTTTTTCAAATGCTGAAATTGAATATTGGGGAAGAATAGACACCGTTAGCGTTGAGGCTGCTCAATTATCTTGGTCAGGGACTTCTATAAAGATGAATTTTGAAGGCGAGTCTATTCAAGCCTTAATGAAAGATGAGTCTGGAGATAATTATTACAATATAATTATAGATAATGATCGTATTTCCATTTTGAAGCCAGACACGATCAAGCAGTATTATAAATTGGCTTCAAATTTATCCGAAGGAAAACATTCCATTGAAATTTTTAAAAGAGCTGAATGGGATCGAGGTAGAACGAGTTTTTATGGTTTTAAGATTAGTAATGATGGCAAGTTATTACCAAAATCAGCACCTAAAAAAAGAAAAATGGAGTTTTACGGTAACTCTATAACGGCAGGTTACGCTATAGAGGATTTATCTGGTAAAGACTCGCCAGACAGCACTTATACAAATAACTATTTAAGTTATGCAGCTATTACTTCTAGACATTTCGATGCCAAATATCAATGCATTTGTAAAAGTGGAATTGGCATAACAATAAGTTGGCATCCATTAATTATGCCAGAAATGTATAATAGATTGATCCCTACGGATAGTAATAGCAAATGGGACTTCTCTTTATACCAACCAGATATTGTAGTAATTAACCTATTTCAAAATGATACGTGGCTGGTTAATCTATCAGAGCACGAAGAGTTTAAAAAACGATTTGGAAATGAAGCTCCAGATGATGAATTTATTATAAATGCCTATCAACAATTTGTAGCTGATATACGAAAAGAGTATCCTAATGCTAATATCATATGCTCTCTTGGAAGTATGGATGCTGCTAAAAAAGGGTCGAAATGGATGGAGTATATTAACTTAGCAGTTGCAAACCTTAATGATAAAAAGGTATTTACTCATTTTATGCCTTACATAGAAGCTACTGCTCATCCATCAATTAAAGACCATCAAATAATGGCAAATAGTTTAATTGAGTTTATTGAAGAAAATATTGAATAGACTTATTAAACTATTATTGTCTTTAATAAATATATTGTTGCTGTAGATGTATATTCGCTTTCTACCTCACAGGAAAAATAAGTTTCTGTCTATTCAGAACTAAGGTTTTTCATCTCAGGAACGGGTCCAATACCACTATTTATTAAATTTAATAAAAATAAAAGGACACTAATAACAGGTGGAATCAATAAAATAATACCTATTACTCTTTAAAGTTTCACATTCTTTTTCGTTTGATTAGTGATTTCTATATATTAATTATTTGTAATTACTGCCAACGGTAAATGTAAAAGGTTGTTTAAATGCTTTTTACATAGTATTGTGCGTTCGTTTTATTTATTTTTTCCTAAGAAAAGAGAGAATGAGAGCGCCTAGTAAACCAAGACCAGCTCCGCTTATTAAACCTATGGCTCCAAACAACAAAATAAATGGCAATCGTAATATACTACTGCCTTTCGTAAAGCCTTCGGCTATGCCAAGACTATCGCCATAATCAGCCCCATAAATGCCTAGTAAAATGCCACCTACTATCATGCTAATTGCTGCCTTTGCCACCTTATTTGCAGTACTAGGTGGGTTCAACTCAATATCATTAGATGTGTTTCGATCAAAAATCTTACTATCTAAGCTATTGTTAATTGCCTTTTTTTCAGATTCTAAAGTTTCTGTTGGAACAATAATCCATAAAGCCATATAAACAATAACAGAGATGCCACAGGAAAAGAATAATAGAATGACAAATAGTATTCTGACAATGGAAATGTTAATTTTCGCGGCCTTTGAAATACCCCCACAAACGCCCCCTAGTATTTTGTTTTTGGTACGTGATAATTTCATTTATGGAGTTATGCTATGAGTAGTTAAAATCTGATTTGCTTTCAAATATAAAAAATTAATTCTTTTTCGAATGGCATAATTATCAATTCTGATTTTTGAAGGTCTATAGATTGGTTTTTTTAGATTGATTATACCGAGTATGCAATGCTGTTTAGCTAATTAATTTTGATCACACCTTATAACACACAATGTCTCGGCTATTATTAGTACGGTAATAAAAGGGCACTTTTGTTTCCGTTTAAAAGATTTGGCGGTCTTCATAAATATAAGCAGACCTTGGCTCAAAACCTAAAACCCGTATTAATTATAGCCATTGTTAGCTGTTGTTATTTTTTAAAATACAAATTAATAACTTTTACAAATAGTTAACCTCTACTGTTTGTAATTTGGGTCATGGCTATCCATAATTTGCTTTGCAATTTCATGTAAGTCCGTATTGAAACCCGTCTCATATACAAAAGAACTAAGATTAACACCATAGACACTATTTAGCCAAACTAATGATCCAGCTTCTCTAATGATGTCTCCTTGGTGTCCTTTAACATCAACAAATAATGAGGTGGGTAGGGGTCCAAATCTTGAAATATCATCTAATAATTCATTATTTGTATTCATTTGATCCAAAATCACCGAAGACCATCCCGTTGGTATCGTGAAAATTTTTGTAGAAGGGAATTCAATTCGTAACCGGTCAACCATCTCATTATGTACAATACCATTAACAAAATAATCAGTTAGTTCTTGTATCGTGTCAAACCCATAATCTTGCGCACGTTGTTCCCAATTTGCGGGAAAATCAATTTGTGGTATCGCTATAAAGATGGTTATGTTTGGATTGTTTTGTATGGCATAGTTGATCCATGCACGATGTCCTTCGGTTCGATCTTCAGGTTCATGGCCAGCGGTCATTCCAAAAATATCAATATCCCCTTGATCAAGAGCTGCTTTGATTTGTAGGTGTGCATTACTATTTGAGTCATTCCAAAAATTAATAGGTCTTCCATTATCTCCTCCACGAGTAATAAGTAAACTACTATGATTTTCAAATTTAGC
>NZ_CAJQQI010000158.1 GCF_905480415.1 uncultured Algibacter sp.
CAAAACCCCAGCCAGCAACATCATCATATCTAAAAGCACCAAGAGCTATTAGTCCTAGTCCTACAAAAATCATAACCCATGTAGCCCAGGCTAATACTGTATTTTTATTCATTGCCATAATCTTTTCTTTTTATTGGTTAGTCGAAAAGCAAATATCGTATTTTTAAATAAAAAAGCATCCCATGTGGGATGCTTAATTAATTATTTTAAAATTTTATTTACTAAAATGAAATGATTTTGATTTCTGATCTTCTATTTTTATTATGCTTATTATCAAAACATTTTGTGTTATTATCACACTCATTAGTTAATTTTTCTTCACCATAAGCACCGCCAACAATTCTTTCTTTTGCTATACCATTTTCAAATAAATAATTTAGTGTGCTCTTCAATCTGCGTTCTGATAATTTTTTATTATAATCATCGTTACCTCTAGAGTCCGTATGAGACGTAATCTCTATTACTAACTCTGGATTTTTATTTAAGATAGAAATCAAGTTGTCTAATATTTTACTTGATGTTGATGTTATATTCGATAAATCAAAACCGAAATAAATATCTTCTAAAGCATCTATAGCATTTTGAATATCTTTTCTTTCCTGCTCTCTAGCTTTTTCTTTAACAATTTGAGCCAATCTAGCTTCTTCTATCTCTTTCTCTAACTGATCTGCTAACAACCTTTTCTCTTCCTCTAACTTATTAACTAAAGCAATAGAATCGTTAATTCTATTTGTTTCTTTTTCAAGTTCCTTAATTAAATCAAGCTTTTCTTGTCCTTTCTTAGTTAATTCTTTTTCAGCTTTGAATCTATAAACTACACCTACTGCATGTTGAATATGATTTGTTAAATCATTATCCATAGTCCATTTTCCAGATGTGTTAAAGTCTAAACCAACACGATCCGAAAGCCAAGTTCTAAAACCAAATATGGCATTATAAGTACCTCTAGGGGTGTTGTTTGCATCTGTATACCCTAAGCCAACACCAACATAAGGGTCGAACCAGCCAGTTTCCCCAATTACTTTATTTAAATCATAACTCAATCTAGAATCGATTGAAAAATAGCCTATATCTTCAGTAAGTCTAAGACCTTCAACAATTTTACCCTCCTTATATTTGTTTATAGCACTTATCAATTCAAGTCCTAATCCAGATTTAAAATACTTACCAATACTAACACGTGAAGGGTACGGTCGAGAATTCCAGGCATCCTTAACATCAAATACCCTAAATTTGGTATGATCTGAATCATCTACGGCATTAATACCAAGGCCTACAATCCATGAACTGACTATAGTTGAATCTTTTTCTGTGATTTCTGGAGTTTCTGGAATTTCTTGTGTTTGAGAGTGAGAAATAAAAATATTAGCGCATAACAAGACGAATAAGATATTTTTTTTAAGTTTCATTTAATTTGGGGTTAAATTTATACTGGGAAAGTATTCAATTAACAAAGCCCAATAAAATATTCACTACATAGAGCTCAAATATTCGTTATATGAGCAATAAATAGTATCTGTTGATAGTTTATACCGACAATTCCCAATCAAATTAACTATTAGGAAGAAAGCCCATTTTACCCATTTGGTAATCGCGCATAGCTTCCATTATTTCTGTTTGTGTATTCATCACATAAGGCCCATAAGTAGTTACTTTCTCATAAAGGGGTTCTCCAGAAATAAATAATAATTTACTTCTACCTTTGCCCTTAATAGAGAATCCTTCACCATCTTGATTAAACTGAATTAATTGATTTTCGTTCAATTTTAATGTCTCAGAATCATTTATCAATACATCCCCTTTTAACAGATATAATGTTGATTGATACGAATTTGGAACTTTAATAGTATAGCTTCCTCCAGCTTCAACGGTAATCATAAAGGCATTTACCGGTGTTTGTGTTTTAATGCGTCCGTAAACACCTTCTAATTCACCTGCTATAATTTGAATATTTACTTTGTTGTCTTTGGAAGAAACTACTCTAAAGTCTTCATTTTTTATATGCTGGTAATTAGCAGCCATCATCTTCTTTTCTGCTGGTAAATTCAACCATAACTGAATGCCTTCAAGAGTTCCTCCTTTTTGCACAAATTCTTTTGTGGGTGCTTCTGCATGAATAATACCTCTTCCTGCAGTCGTCCATTGCACATCTCCCGCTTTTACAACACTTTCGTTACCCAAAGAATCACGATGTAATTGTTCTCCTTCAACTAAAAATGTTATAGGTTCAAAACCACGATGTGGATGCGGACCTAGATCAAAAGGATTATTTCGTTCTGAGATTTCGTATGGCCCGTAGTGATGCAAAAGTATAAACGGATCTATAATATCAATATGTTGCGTTGGTATAGGTTGCCTCAATTGAATGGGACCCATGTTTACGAAATCGCTTCGTCCTAATCTATTTATGGTATTTAATTTCATAATATTAATTATTGAGTAGTTTCCATGGAAACTATTTGTATAATTTTTTTTATCTAATTTTATCTAATAAATCACTTAACAGAGAAGCTTCATGCTCTGTTAAATTCTCCAGTAAATCTTCTTTAAAATTTTGATCAATATTTTTTAACAATAACAAACCAGAATCAGTTATTTGGATATGAACCACTCTTCTATCATCTGGACAAGGCAATCTATTTATTAAACCTTTATCGCTAAGTTTGTCCATCAATCTTGTGGCATTTGGTGCTCGTTCGATCATTCGTTCTTTAATAGTTTGAACCTTAATTGGTTCTCCCGCACCACGAAGAATTCTTAAAATATTAAACTGTTGAGGAGATATGCCATAAGGTTTAAAAAACTCGTTCTGATGGCTACTAATCCAATTTGATGTATAAATGATATTCAATAACGCTTTCACCTTATTGTTGGCAAAGTTTGAATTAATATCTTTTGAAATATCCCCCATATTTTCAGTCTTCAGTTTTCAGTCTCAGTATAAAGTTACAACGCTTTTTGAAATACTTCAACTTTACTTTTTAATTCTAAATGCAATTCTTCATTAACCAGTTTCCCTTCTTTAAAGTTATCAAAAAATGATGGCAAACTAAAATCTGCAACAATATTTCCACCCATAAATGGGAAACGTCCTTTAGCAATTTCTAATACGGTAACTCCTCCTCTAGCTCCTGGGGATGAAGCCATTAATAACATCGGTTTTTCACTCCATAGCTTTCCGTTTATTCTAGACATCCAGTCAAAAAGGTTTTTAAATACTGTTGAATACGCACCGTTATGTTCTGCCAAAGACAATACGATGCCATCATATGATTGTAAAGCATCTAAAAACTTTTGTGCATTCTCTGGAATGCCCTTTTCATTTTCTAAATCCATACCATAAACCGGCAATTCAAAATCATTTAAATCTAAAGTAGTTACTTCAGCATTTTCAACTAAACTTGCTGCATATTTGGCTAACTGTTTATTAATTGAAGTTTTACTATTACTACCTGCAAAAGCCATTATATTTTTCATTCTTAATTTATTAATTAGATACCAAAGATAGATATAAATAATATATATTCCAAGGAATATAATTCCATGTAATGTTATTTAACAAAATATTCACTTTTTATACAGGGATTGGTTTTGTAAATTCGTGACAAATAATCACTCTATGGATATCAACTTCAATAAAAACGAAGATCACAATAAACTCTTAGTATCAGAACTGAACAAAAGGCTTGCAAGAGTGAGTTTAGGTGGTGGAAAATCTAAAATAGAAAAGCATCATAGTAAAGGTAAAATGACCGCTAGAGAGCGTATTCATTATTTATTGGATCCTAAAGCGAAATCTATAGAGATTGCATCTTTTGCCGGAGAGGGTATGTATGAAGAACATGGTGGTTGTCCTTCTGGTGGTGTAGTTATTAAAATAGGATACATTAAAGGCAAACAATGTATTGTAGTTGCTAATGATGCTACCGTTAAAGCTGGTGCTTGGTTTCCTATTACTGGAAAAAAGAACCTTCGTGCCCAAGAAATTGCCATTGAAAATAAATTACCTATTATCTATTTAGTTGATAGTGCTGGTGTTTACCTCCCCTTGCAAGATGAAATTTTTCCTGACAAAGAACATTTTGGTCGTATTTTTAGAAATAACGCCATAATGAGTAGTATGGGGATTACACAAATTGCTGCGGTTATGGGCAGTTGTGTCGCTGGTGGTGCGTACCTACCTATTATGAGTGATGAAGCTTTAATAGTTGATAAAACAGGAAGTATTTTTCTTGCTGGAAGTTACTTAGTTAAAGCTGCTATTGGAGAAAGTATAGATAATGAAACTTTAGGCGGTGCAACAACACATTGCGAGATTTCTGGAGTTATCGACTATAAGTCCAAAGACGATAAAGATGCCTTAGATACAATCAAAAACATTATTGATAAGATTGGAGATTATGATAAGGCTGGATTTAACCGAAGTGACTCTAAAAAACCCAAAGAAAATCCTGAAGACATTTATGGTATTGTTCCAAAATCGAGAGCAGACCAATACGATATGTATGAAATTATCAAACGTTTAGTTGATAATTCTGAATACGATGAATATAAAGCTGGTTACGGTCAAACTATTATCACTTGCTACGCTAGAATAGATGGTTGGGCAGTTGGTATTATTGCTAATCAGCGAAAACTAGTTAAAACCAAAAAGGGCGAAATGCAGTTTGGCGGTGTAATTTATAATGATAGCGCAGATAAATCGACGCGGTTTATTGCCAACTGCAATCAAAAGAAAATTCCATTAGTTTTTCTACAAGATGTCACAGGGTTTATGGTAGGGAGTAAAAGTGAGCACGCTGGTATTATAAAAGATGGCGCAAAAATGGTAAATGCTGTAAGCAATTCAGTAGTACCAAAATTCACGGTGATTATTGGCAATAGTTACGGCGCAGGTAATTATGCAATGTGTGGAAAAGCCTATGACCCTAGACTTATTTTTGCATGGCCTAGTGCTGAACTCGCTGTTATGAGTGGAAACTCTGCTGCTAAAGTTTTACTTCAAATAGAAAAAGCATCGCTTGAAAAACAAGGTGAAAAAATTACTCCGGAAAAAGAAAAAGAATTATTTAATAAAATAAAAGACCGCTACGATAATCAAGTTTCACCGTATTATGCAGCAGCAAGAATCTGGACCGATGCCATTATAAATCCTCTAGATACCAGAACTTGGATTTCTATGGGCATTGAAGCTGCTAACCACGCTCCTATTGAAAAGAAATTTAATATGGGAGTATTACAGGTTTAAAAAATGATTTAGTATGTTAACCTGAAATAATCTCCGGCAGAAGTATTATAGCGGTTAAAACAATTGCATAATTTTTATTTTCCAAAGTTATTGCCGAATCAAATTGGGCTATCGTGTATTACAATACCAAGAACAGATTAACATATGTTTTCAATGAGTTAATTGCATAAAAAAAGGCGAATCAAAATTCACCTTTTTTTTGTATTATTTGTTCTATTTAATTTCAGTACTAAATGGAAATGACAACTGCGCACCTTTTTTCTGAGACAATCTTTTAACTTCTTTTAGTAACTTGTAGTTTTCTTCTCCCAATTCCTCTGCTAAAATGGTTTTCTTGGCTTTTGCTAATCCTAAATCTTCAAGCATTTTGTCAAGATTCTTTTCAAAAACAGGAAATTCTTTTATTTTATATTCTTGAATATCTGCAGCCTCAGCTGCATATTGCAATGCTAAATCTAAACCTCCTAATTCATCAACTAAACCATTCTTCACTGCATCAGCTCCCGTCCAAACTCTACCTTGAGCAATAGTTTCAACCTGCTCCCGAGTTAAATTCCTTCCTTCAGCCACACGTTTAGAAAATAAATCATAAATGTCTAAAATGCCCTCTTTAATAAAACGACGTTGTTCGGTATTTAAAGGTTCAAAAAAACTATAAGTTACAGCATTTTTGTTGGTAACCACTTGTTCTGCATTAATCCCCATATTATCAGCTAGATTTTTACCATTAGGTAACATTCCAAATACACCAATACTTCCGGTAATTGTTGTTGGTTCAGCAATAATTTTATGAGCATTTGAAGCTATATAATAACCGCCAGATGCCGCTAAATCACCCATAGAAACAATAACGGGCTTTACTTTTTTAGTAAGCTCAATTTCACGCCAAATCAATTCACTTGCCAAAGCACTACCACCTGGAGAATTTACTCTTAAAACAATCGCTTTTATTTTATCATCTTTTCTTGCCTTTTGTAACGATCTATTTATAGCGCCATGACCTACTATTCCTTTTTCTCCATCAGCATACATAATATCACCTTCAGCAAAAATTACAGCAATTTTATTTTTATTATAATTCGCTTTTAATTTATTTGATGCATATTCGGAATAGTCAGCTACCTCAATGAGATTTAAATCTTTTTCTGAATCTATTCCTAGAGCATACTTCATTCCATTTAAATACTCATCATGGTATGCAATCTTATCTATAAGGTTAGAAGATTTTGCCAAATTAGGATTTCTAGCTAATAAACTATCTGCAATACGATTCAATCTATCAACTGGAATACTTCTACTCTTTGAAATATCCAGTTTCATTTCATTCCAAAGTGAATTTAAATATACTGAGATTTGCTCTCTGTTATTATCACTCATTTCGCTAGCTAAAAAAGGTTCTACTGCACTTTTATATTTACCTAATCTTACCACTTCCATTTTAAATCCAGACTTTTCTTGAAAATCTTTAAAATATAAGCGCTCTGTATACAAGCCTTTAAATTCCATCATCCCAACAGGGTTTAAATAAATTGTATCTGCAACAGAACTTAAATAATAATCTTTTTGAGAGTATATATCTCCATAAGCAACAACGAACTTACCGGATGCTTTAAATTTATCTAGAGCCCCTCGAAGCGCTTTAGTTTGCGATATTCCTGCATTTATAAAATTATTATCAATCGAAATCCCTTTAATTTTATCATCTGTTTCCGCATAATTTATAGCATCTATAATATTAAAAAGGCCATTTTTTTTGTCTTCATTCAAAAAAGGGTATTCTACAAATTTCGTTTTTCCTGCATAATCGTTTATTGGGAAATCTAATTTCAATTCTAAGACTGAATTCGATCTCACTTTTACCAAATCATCAGACTCTGAACTAAATAATACGCCTAAAAGCAAGATTCCAAAGAAACAAATAATTAAGAATACAAAGATTCCTGTGACGGTTGACAACACGCGTTTTATAAAACTCATGATTATATTTTTTGTTAGTATTTAATGCTATAATGAAGTTGGTACTAAACAAGATTTAGTGCCTCTAAAGTTTTTCTGCGATGGACTTTACCTGAAGCCGTTTCTTTAAATTTTGGTGTAGTATAAATTTCTTTTGGCTTCTCGTATTTATCTAAATCGTCAAAAATCGTATTATCTATATCGTTATTATTTCCTTCTATAATCAAAATAAGCTTTTCACCTAAAGTATCATCTTCTTTTGAGGCTATAAAAAATTCACCCTCAATTTTATCTTGAAGTTTACTTTCAATTTGTTCTGGAAATAATTTAATACCTCCCGAATTTACGACATTATCATAACGTCCAAGCCATTTAAAACTAGAGTCAGATTTTAAATCAACTATATCGTTAGTAACTATTTTATCATCAGATAATTTTGGAGCTTCAATAATTAAACATCCTCTTTCGTCTTGAGACAACTTAATTTTTGGAAGTGTTGTGAAATATTTCTCTTCTTCTTGTCCTGAAAAATTATTAAGCTTTTTAACTGCAATATGCGAAACGGTTTCAGTCATTCCATATGTTTCGTAAACATGCGGTTTTTTATCTTTAATTAAATCGATAATAGTATTTGAAACACGACCTCCACCAACAATTACAGTTTTAATGCTTTTTAAATATTTTGCGAAACTTTTGAGTTGCATAGGTGTAAAAGCACAAAAGTCATAGTCTTTTTCATAATCAATTCGTGGAAGCACAGATGGTTCTACCATATCTAATTCAAGGCCCAAAATAATAGCCCTTACAATCATCATTTTACCAGCAATAAAATTTGATGGTAGGCATTGTAGTAATTTATTTCCTGGTTTTAAATTAAAAAAATCACCTGTAGCAATAGCAGAATTCACCATAGCCTCTTTCTTAATTTTTAATTTTTTTGGTTTCCCTGTAGAACCAGATGTTTTTACAATTATATAATCTTTATCATCAAGCCAATCGAGTAAAAAATCACCAAGCTCCTGCTGATAAGGTAAGCCCTCCTTAACATAACTATAGGCAACCTCCATAAGGTCTTCATAAGTATAACTTAAATTATCAAGCTTAAATTTTGAGTGTACATTAGTATATTTTGGTGTCATATTTTAATCTAAAATTTTATAATCTTCTTTTGGAGGTGCTACTACTTCACCTAAAAGTTTATCTTTCCAATTACTCCAATTGTATTTTTTTGCAAGAATAAAAAGTAGAATTGGAAACACAATAAAAACAGGAACAAAAATTTCAGCTAATCCCATTTCTGATGGATCTGATAAATCTTTTAAAATAGAATGTGTTTGAAATGCCGTCCAATCGGCAGTTACTAAAAGTGCTGTAAATAAATTATTAGCGGCATGAAAACCCAAAGCTAACTCCAAGCCATCATCCATAAGCGTAATGACACCTAAAAACAATCCTGTTCCAATATAATATACCATAATCACATACCCCAGTTTATCTACTTCTGGATTTGCAATATGCATTAAACCAAACCCTACTGATGTTATTAATAATGGCAACCATTTATTTTTAAAAATCACCCCTAAACCTTGCATGAGGTAACCTCTAAAAAAGTATTCTTCAAAACTAGTTTGCAGTGGTATCATAAGAATAGTAATAGCTGCAAGAATTAAAAATGGCTGTAAGTTAAAATTAATTTGATAATCTTCTGGACTCATATAATAGTCTAACAACACCATACTGCTAGAAACCATTCCCCATAGAATAAATATAAACCAGAAACGCTTCCAGTCAATTTTATTTCTCGCAGTAGTTAAACTAGTTAATGATTGTTTATGCAATACTTTAGAGGAAATAAATACACCTAACAATCCAAAAACAAAAGATAACAACATGAGAAACAAGAACAGGTTACTACCTAATACATTTGACATTTGAGTAATGTCCGTAGGCATATTAACAGCACTATCTCCTAATACTTTTATTGCTAGTGTAATAACTAAAGGAATCATACCTATTAATTGCCACGCAAAAAATATAATAACCACCCCCAATATGTATCGCCATAAATCGTGTAACCCTTTATAAGCTTGTTGTATATAATCCATATTATAAATTAAATTTCCAATTTTTTAAATTATTGTATTGCAATTGACCATTATTGACTTGCATAGGGCATTCAAAATTATTAGTAAACAAATTACCGGTACCTAGACCTTGGGGCATATTACTTTGCTTTGTATAGGTATATTGTGCAATGGCATTTAAGCCTACATTACTTTCCAAAGCACTTGTTATCCACCACCCAATATTTTGTTTTTCAGCCAAATTAATCCATTCATCACTACCTGAAAATCCACCAACTAAACTTGGCTTTAAAATGATGTATTGTGGATTTATGGTTTGTAGCAATTCTTGCTTCTTTGTTACAGATAAAACTCCAATTAATTCTTCATCTATGGCTATTGGTAATGGTGTTTTTTTACATAAAGTAGCCATAGCATCTATTTGGCCTTGTTTTATAGGTTGCTCAATTGAATGTAAATCTAAATCTGATAAAATTTTTAGTTTTTCTAAAGCATTTGTAGGATGAAATGCGCCATTCGCATCAACACGTAATTCAATATCTTTTGAAGAGAATTGATTTCTGATGGATTTTAACAGATTTATTTCTTGTTGAAAATCTATCGCTCCAATTTTCATTTTAATACAGCTAAAACCGGCTTCAATTTTTTTAGCAATCTGCTCTTTCATGAAAGATTCACTGCCCATCCATACGAGTCCGTTAATAGAAATTGAATCTTCACCTCTAATAAACTTTGAAGGAAACAATTCAAACGGATCATGACTTTCTAAAGATTTAAAAGCCATTTCTAAACCAATTTGGATGCTAGGAAATTCGATTAGTTGTGTTAGTAATTCCTCTAGCCCCAGATCAATATGATTACAAACCCAATTTAACTTGTTTTCATAATCGAGTCTATCATCGATTGACAAACCTCTGAATAACCCACATTCACCTATACCTTGTTTAATCTCACTATTAATAATGATGAAATAGGTTTCCTTCTGAGTTAATGTCCCTCTTGATGTTCCACTAGGCTGTTTGAAATCGAGGAGGTATTTATGATAATTGGCTGTCATAATTTTGTGTCGCAAAAATATTGTATTTTGATTGAAATTAATAAGTTTATGAATAAATTAAATGGAAAAATTATTTGGATAACCGGTGCTTCGTCAGGAATTGGAGAAGAACTCTCAAAACAATTATCAGAAAAAGGTTGTAAATTAATTATTTCGGCAAGACGAGAAGCTGAATTACAGCGTGTAAAAGCTAGTTGTATTAATTCAGAAACTATTACAGTGCTTCCTTTTGATTTAGCAAATATTGATTCTATGAAAACATTGGCTGAACGAGCAGTAGCCATTTATGGTAAAATTGATGTGCTTATAAATAATGGTGGTATTAGCCAACGCTCACCTATTATCGAAACTTCTATTGAAGTAGACAGAAAGATTATGGAAATAGATTACCTGGGAACAGTAGCATTAAGCAAAGCCATATTACCGCATTTTATTACTAATGCATCTGGACATTATGTTGTCGTATCAAGTCTTATGGGGAAATTTAGTTCTCCTCTTCGTTCGTCTTATTGTGGTGCCAAACATGCCTTGCACGGTTTTTTTGATGCTCTACGCTTAGAACACGAAAAAGACAATGTAAAAGTAACTATGGTTTGTCCTGGATTTGTAAACACAAACGTTGCTAGAAATGCTTTAACATCAAATGGAAGTAAACAGGGGTATCAAGACGAAATGACTGAAAAAGGTTTAGATGTTTCTGTTTTTACAAAAAAGATGATTAGGGCAATAAGACATAATAAGTTTGAGGTTTATATTGGTAAATTCGAAAAGGTTGGTGCTTATTTAAAACGTTTGTCTCCAAAATTATTACATAAAATGGTTTTAAGAAGTAAGGTGCGATAAATTCAAAAATCAACTATAATTCAATAAAATCACCTATTTCTAACAACATCAAATCTTTATCTTTCTCAAAGAATTTTCGCTTTGATTCCTCATGATCTATTTCAATATAACCAAAGGTATCATAGTGATATCCTAAAATTTTATCACACTCAATAAAATCACTCGCTAAAATAGCATCATCAATTCCCATAGTAAAATTATCGCCTATTGGTAAAATGGCTAAATCTAATTTAGTCTGTAACGGAATTAACTTCATATCATACGTTAATGCAGTATCTCCGGCTATATAAATGTTCTTATGTTCGCCTTCTATTACAAAACCTCCTGGTTGCCCGCCGTAGCTTCCATCTGGAAACGAAGACGTGTGAATCGCATTTACATATTTAACAGTACCGAACTCAAAATCCCATTTCCCGCCATGATTCATAGGATGCCCTTCAATATCTAATTTACCAAAATGATTAACAATCTCGAAGTTAGAAATCACGACAGCTCCTGTTCTTTTAGCAATAGATTCAACATCTGCAATATGATCTTGATGTGCATGAGTCACTAAAATATAATCAGCTTTAAGCGAATTAACATCAATATGAGAAGCTTTTTCATTGGATGAAATAAATGGATCAACAAGAATATGTATATCTTTTATTTGAATGGCCAAACTTGCATGACCATAAAATGTGATTTTCATATTAAAAAAATTATAGTTTTAGAATATTAAATTTACTAAAATGGCAGTAAATGACCAATTCCTATTAAGATTGCCAATAATACCGTTGTTAATGCTAGTTTTTTCAGCTCAGGATCAAATAATTTAGGATCAATATTACCATTTACTCTTTTTAAATGCAGAAGCAAAGGGATATAAGTAATTGTAAAAATTAAATTATATGGCGAGGTATAATATAGAGCCCCGAATAACCCCGATGTAATTATGGCTCCCAAAACTAAAATGTTATGATAAATCTTAACATTTTTTTCTCCTAATTTAACAGCTAAGGTAATTTTATTTGATTTTTTATCAGACAACCTATCTCTCATGTTATTTAGATTTAACACAGCTGTACTTAATAATCCTATAGTAAAGGCAGGTAAAAAAGTAACATGGTCTAATTGTTTTGCAAATAAAACATAACAACCAATAACACTTACTAAACCAAAAAACACAAAGACAAAAGCATCACCCATACCTTTATAACCATAAGCATTACTGCCCATAGTGTAGCGAATAGCTGCAATTATAGATCCTATACCAAGTGAGAAGAAAAAAATAGTGAGTAAAAAGTGCTTAACACCAAAGGCACTATATATAAGTGTGAAAGCTAAAATAATTGATATAATTATATTTAATTTAATAGCATTCATCAATTCTTCTGGTGAAATTTCACCTGATTGTATAGCGCGTTCCGGACCTATTCTGTCTTCATTATCCGTTCCTTTTACACCATCACCATAATCATTTGAAAGATTAGAAAGAATTTGAAAACTAAGCGTTGTAAGTAGCGCAAGTATAAAAATTCTCCATTCAAAAACACTATTATAATGTGCTAAACATGCTGCTAAAATAATACCAGAAATTGATAGTGGAAGTGTTCTTAAACGTATTGCAGAAATCCAAATAGAAATATTCTGCATTATGGAATCCATTTTTTATCAAAATTAGGTTTTCGCTTTTCTAAAAAAGCGTTTCTACCTTCTTTTGCTTCATCTGTCATATATGCTAAACGCGTTGCTTCACCTGCAAAAACTTGTTGTCCAACCATACCATCATCTGTCAAATTCATTGCGAACTTAAGCATTTTGATTGATGTAGGTGATTTTGCTAATATTTCTTGAGCCCATTCATAGGCTGTACTTTCTAAATCTTCATGAGGTACAACCGCGTTTACCATTCCCATGTCATAAGCTTCTTGCGCAGAATAACTTCTTCCTAAGAAAAAGATTTCTCGAGCCTTTTTTTGCCCCACCATTTTTGCTAAATACGCAGATCCATAACCTCCATCGAAACTTGTAACATCAGCATCTGTTTGTTTAAAAATAGCATGTTCTTTACTGGCAATTGTTAAATCACAAATTACATGTAAACTGTGTCCACCTCCAACGGCCCAACCCGGAACAACAGCAATAACTGCCTTAGGCATAAAACGAATTAATCGCTGAACTTCTAAAATGTTTAAACGATGATATCCATCTTCACCAACATACCCTTGATGACCTCTTGCTTTTTGATCTCCTCCACTACAAAAAGAATAAATACCATCTTTTGTTGAAGGTCCTTCGCCAGATAACAACACCACTCCTATATTTACATCTTCATTAGCATCATAAAAAGCATCATATAATTCGCTTGTTGTTTTTGGGCGAAAAGCATTTCGAACATTTGGTCTATTAAACGCTATTCTAGCCACACCATTACACTTTTTATAAGTGATATCCTGATATTCTTTAACAACTACCCATTCAGGTTGATTCATGTTAGTTTTTATTTTATTCAAAAATAAATTTATTTCATTAAACAAGCGTTTTCATTTCAAAAAACTTTTGTCTAACGTAGAAAATAGTTTAATTATAAATCAGCTAAAGATTATGTTATTAAATTACAATCTACATAAAAAAACATCTTTAGAATTAAAAAGACAATAATTATGTAGATAAGATATTGAAGATGTACTAAAAATATAAAAATACGTATTAGTACGTATTGTTTGTAGTCATTTATTAATTAATTTTGTAATATTATTTAGGGATATTAAGATTTTATTCACAAATATTTGCATTTTATCGAATAAAAATGTATTTTGCCGGATATTTAACCCAAATTACTATGTTATTAACAATTACTCTTATTCTTTTTGGACTTGTAATTATCAATTTATTATTGCTGAAATTTAGTTGTAATAGAACTAAAAGAGTTACTAAGATTGACAAAAAACCTGTGGTTTTAAGAACACGCATCACTATGCCCACAGCGTCGCAAACACTTGCACCTACAGGAAGTTAATTTTTATTTTTTGATAAAAGTGTGACTTTTACTAATTTTTAGTGTCTGAATTTTCGAATAAAGGCTTTAAAAGAATGTTATTTACGTTATACCCTATTTTCCTATTTACTTCCATATTTTTGGCTCTTTTTTTACTTTTACATGTTCATGTTAGAAACAAAAACTCATAGCTAAAAGCTACCATGCTATAGGGCGCATATCTTTGTTTATTAACCATTTGTTTGTGTCATAAAAATTCTTATTTCCAAACCAATAGCCTCTATTAGCACTTAAAGGTGAAGGATGTCCTGATGTTAAAACGTGATGCCTATTTAAATCAATCAATTTAATCTTCTTCTTTGCATAACCACCCCAAAGTAAAAACACGATATTCTCTTTTCTATCACTTATAGTCTTTATAACTGAATCTGTAAAAGCTTCCCATCCTTCTTTTTGATGACTACCCGCTTCATGTGCTCTTACTGTTAACGTAGCATTTAATAACAAAACACCTTGATTCGCCCAGCGTAGTAAATTACCACTCTTTGGATATGGAATCCCTAAATCTGATTCTATTTCTTTAAAAATGTTTTTTAATGAAGGTGGATGACTTATTCCTTCTCTTACTGAAAAACACAAACCATTGGCTTGACCTTCACCATGATATGGGTCCTGCCCAATAATAACCACTTTCACAGCTTCAAAGTGACAGTGATTGAATGCATTAAAAATTTGACTTTCTGGAGGAAAACAGTTGTGATTTATATATTCAGTTTTTACAAAGTTGGAGAGGTCCGAAAAATAAGGTTTATCAAGCTCTTCTTCTAAATAAGGTATCCAGCTTTTATGAATATCAACTTCCATTGCTTATTAAATTTTAAATCAAAACTAAAATAGCACTATCTTTATTCTTAATAAAATATATCCCATTGAAAACAATAAAATTTCCAACAGCTCAAACCATATTATTAATTATCGCAGCATTAGTTGCAATTTTAACCTGGTTAATTCCATCAGGAGCGTATGATTCTTTAACATATAATAAAATTGAAAATACTTTTACAAAAAAAAGTTTAAGTGAGACTAAAGTATTAGATGCGACACAGGAAACTTTAAATCTACTAGAAATTAAAATTCCATTAGAGAAATTTACTAATGGTGATATATGGAAACCTATTAGCATACCTAATACTTACAAAAAAGTTGAAGCAAAGCCGCAAGGTGTAATTGCCTATATTAAATCTCCAATAAAAGGCATTATTGAGGGTGCCGATATTATTTTTCTTGTTTTAATTATAGGCGGACTTATAGGTGTTATCAATTATACGAAGGCTTTTGATGCAGGTATTTCATGGCTTGCTAAAACACTAAAAGGCTATGAATATATATTAATTATTCTAGTGACTACTTTAATTGCAATTGGTGGAACCACATTTGGTTTAGCCGAGGAAACTATAGCCTTTTACCCTATTCTTATACCTATATTTTTAGCTGCTAAATACGACGCGATGGTGCCATTAGCTTGTATTTACATTGGCTCTTCTATAGGTACTATGTGCTCAACAACAAATCCTTTTAGCACTATTATTGCATCAGATGCCGCTGGTATAAATTGGACATCAGGAATTACTATAAGATTTATAATGCTAGGCTTAG
This sequence comes from uncultured Algibacter sp., assembly GCF_905480415.1. Lineage (GTDB taxonomy): Bacteria > Bacteroidota > Bacteroidia > Flavobacteriales > Flavobacteriaceae > Algibacter_B. The sequence continues at coordinate 15,825 of NZ_CAJQQI010000158.1, forward strand.
GAGCACTAATTTGTATCCTATATATTATGAGATATGCACAACGGGTAAAAAAAGATCCAACAAAATCTATTATTTATGATCAAAAGGAAGAAATAGAAAAACATTTTGGCAGTACAACAGATGCTTCTTTAAAATTAACTACTCGCTTACGTCTTATCCTTTTCATTTTTATTTTGTGTTTTATAATTATGATTTATGGAGTATCTCAATTAGAATGGTGGTTTTTAGAAATGACGGTAGTCTTTTTAATAGGTGCCATTTTTATAGGTGTAATAGGAAAAATTAAAGAACACACTTTTGTAGATGTTTTTGTAAAAGGTGCTGGAGATTTATTAGGTGTTGCCATAATTATTGGAATAGCCAGAGGGGTAACTATTTTAATGAATGATGGACAAATTAGTGATACACTTTTATACTATGCCAGTAATGCCACCAACGGTATGAACAAAGGCATATTCATCAATGCCATGTTATACATTTATGGTGGGCTATCCTTCTTCATTCCTTCATCTTCGGGTATGGCTGTTTTAACAATGCCTATCATGTCTCCATTGGCAGATGGTGTTGGGATTGGTAGAGAAATGATCGTTAATGCCTACCAATATGGTATGGGTTTATTCGCATTTATTAATCCAACTGGTTTGATTTTAGCATCTTTGGCCATTGTAAAAGTAGGATATGATAAATGGTTGAAATTTGTGATGCCTCTAGTTTTTATACTGTTACTCTTCACAATGCTTGTGCTCACAATATCAGTTTACATATAAAATTAGGACAAAATTCTTACCATTAACTCCTTAAGTAAATCACCTTGAGGTACTGCATTAGAACCAACTCCTTTACCCTTAACATCAAACTCTCTAAGTGTTGCCACAACAACACTCACTTTTCGCATAGGAAAATTTCTAGCAGCAGTAATATACTCTTTCACAAAATAAGGATTGATTTTTAGAGCAGAAGCCACACTTCTAGGAGACTTATCTTTTAACCCATGAAAATGAAGAAGTTGCGAGAAAAAATTAAATAACAATAATACTGTGACCACCATAGGATTGTCCTTAGGATTGTCGGCAAAATAATTAACTATTTTATGGGCTTTAATAGCATTACGTTCTCCAACAGCTTTACGCAACTCAAAATTATTATAATCTTTACTTATACCTATATTTTCTTCAATATGATCTGGAGAAATTTGGGTGCCTTCAGGTAAAATAATCTGTAGTTTTTCTAGCTCATTATTTATTTTACTCAAATCTGTTCCTAAAAACTCAACGAGCATTTGTGCAGCTTTGGGCGAAATTGTATATTTTTTAGGAGATAGAACGCGACGAATCCAATCGGCTACTTGATTTTCATAAAGCTTTTTACTTTCATAAACCACACCAGTTTTCTTAAGAGTTTTGTATAAAGCTTTGCGTTTATCAATCTTTTTGTATTTATAATTAACCACTAGAACCGTTGTAGGTTGTGGGTTTTCGGCATATTTAGCCAGATTTTCAATAGTACGAGATAAATCTTGTGCTTCTTTTACAATAATCACTTGATATTCGGCCATCATTGGATAACGCTTCGCATTCCCAACGATATCGTCAACCGAAACATCTCTACCATATAGAACCATTTGATTAAAACCACGATCCTCTTCAGCCAACACAGATGCTTCAATAAAATCTGAGATTTTATCAATATAATACGCCTCCTCACCCATTAAAAAATAAATAGGCTTGAGTTTTTTATTTTTTATGTCAGTAACTAATTGTTTGACTTCGTCCAAATCGTAATAAAAATTTCTGTGAAAATAACTTGAAGTGACATTATAATGATAAATTTGTGATGTGCAAAATTTAAATTTCCACACATATCACTTCCGATTCAAAAATAGCGAAAATAAAGTTTCTATTTTTGATCCGATACGTAAAAAATTTATCATTTTGCAACCCGAAGAATGGGTGCGTCAACATTGCATTCAGTATTTAATTCAAGAAAAAGGGTATCCTAAATCTTTAATTAATGTTGAAAAAGAACTGACTATAAACTCATTAAAAAAGCGTTATGATATTGTTATTTACAATACAGATGGTAGTATTCATCTCATAGTGGAATGTAAAGCTCCAAAAATAAGCATCAATCAAAAAGCATTCGATCAAATAGCACGTTATAATTTAGAGTTAAATGCTACTTTCCTAATGGTAACCAATGGATTAAATCATTATTATTGTCAAATGGATTTTAAAAATGAACGTTATCAGTTTTTAAAGGATATTCCAGAATATATTTCATGAAACTAGCCATTATCATATTAAATTGGAACGGGAAAAAACTATTAGAACAGTTTTTACCATCAGTTATTCAACATTCAAAGGATGCAGATATCTATGTTGCAGATAATGCATCAACTGATGACTCCATTGCTTTTATTACATCCAATTATCCAACGATAACAGTTATTCAAAATAAAGAAAACTCAGGTTATGCTAAAGGCTATAATGATGTTTTAAAATCAGTTGATGCTGATGTTTTCTGTCTTTTAAATAGTGATGTAGAGGTTACCCAAAACTGGTTAAATCCGATTGTAAATACTTTTAAAGAAGATACCAATACTGGCATTATTCAGCCTAAACTATTAGACTATAACAAAAAAGATTGTTTTGAATACGCAGGCGCTGCTGGCGGGTTTATTGATAAATATGGTTATCCATACTGTAGAGGTAGAATTTTTAACACTGTAGAAAAAGACTTGGGGCAATACAATGATTCGACCGAAATATTTTGGGCATCAGGTGCCTGTATGTTTATTAAAAGGGATATATTTAAAGAACTACATGGTTTTGACGAACTTTATTTTGCACATATGGAAGAGATAGATTTATGTTGGCGCGCTAAAAACCTTGGCTATGTTATAAAATATGTTGGCAGCTCTGAAATTTACCATGTAGGTGGTGCAACACTTAAAAATAGCAATCCCAAAAAAACCTTCCTAAATTTTAGAAACAGTCTCTTTACGCTTACTAAAAACGCCAATGGTTTTATTCTAGGAAAAATATTTATCCGCTTAATTCTCGATGGTATTGCTGCTATAAAATTCTTAATTGAATTTAAACCAAAGCATACTATAGCTATAACACAAGCACATTTTAGTTATTACTATCATTTAAATCAAGTTTTAAATCAAAGAAAATCAATAAAAAACAAAACAAAATACTATTCTAGAACATCCATAGTATACGATTATTTCGTAAATAAAAAAACGGAATACAATAGTTTATAAATCGTTTGTAAAAGTTTTGTTAAAATGTTTAAAACAAACGATTTTTATATATTTTTGTTAAATACTTTAGAAAATTAATCCTTAAAATAATCATGAAAAAAATCTTATTACTTAGTGTATCTGCAATGCTTTTACTTAGTTCGTGTGTATCAAAAAAATTATTCACAGATTTAGAAGCAAAACAAAAAGAAACTCAAGACTTGCTTAATTCTGCAACAGTAAAATTAAACGCTTGTTTAGAAGATAGAGCTTCAGTAACAGCGAGAGCGACAGCATTACAAGAGCAAATAGCAGATTTGCGTAAAAGTAATGACAACCTAACTATTTTATCTGCAAAAGGTGCTAGCAATGTTGAAAAAACATTAGAAAGTATCAAAGAAAAAGAGCTCAAAATTACACGTTTACAAGATGCCCTTACCCAAAAGGATAGTGTAACTTTAGCTTTGGTAACAAGCTTAAAACGCGAGGTTGGTATTAACGACCCAGACATTGAAGTAAATGTTGAAAAAGGTGTTGTATTTATTTCAATCGCTGATAAATTATTATTTAAAAGTGGCAGCTACAACGCAACAACTAGAGCAAAAGAAGTTTTAGCTAAAGTTGCAAAAGTTGTAAACAGCAAGCCAGATTTTGAGTGTATGGTGGAAGGTCATACAGATAATGTACCGTACATGAAAGAGCCATTAATTGATAACTGGGATTTGAGTGTAAAACGCTCTACAAGTATCATTAGAGTGTTACAAGAACTTGGTGTTAACCCTCAGCAACTTATTGCTGCAGGTCGTGCCGAATTTGTACCGTTGGTTGATAATGATACTGCTGGAAATAGAGCAAAAAACAGACGTACACGTATTGTTGTACTTCCAAGAATTGATCAATTTTATGATATGATTGAAAAAGAAATGAAAAACTTAGCTGCTGGTAACAACTAGTACGTTTTAAAAATTATAATTTAAAAGCTCAACGTTTAGTTGGGCTTTTTTTATGGCGCCTGCCTTCCGGCAAGCTGGTTAACCAAAGAGAGAAAGTTTTATTCGTTGCTTTCAATTTATAAATAATTAAACTCAGGCATATAAATATCCAAGGACTAACTTACTTCTGTGGCGGTGGTCTCAATAATTCACTCAAACCCTTAATTAGGCCTTGCTAACCCACTTAAATATATGAATTATCGTTTCAGTTTATTACTTGACTTTTAAAAAATCTGTAAACTTCGTTTAACGCTGTATGTAAATCATTAAACTGATTCATATACTTAACCAACAATACCTGAAAGCGACGAAAATTACACCCCTCAACATATTATGCAACATTCGAAATTGTATGGTATTAACGTAAAATAAATGTTGATGGTAGTGAGTAATCCAATCTATTCTTTTCATTAAATATTAAACGAACATTAAGGGTTTAATATACGTTTATCACCGAATAATAATTCGTTTTTCTTAATAAAACAAGCATAAACACAAGTGATGTTAAACAATAAAGATTTTTATTTATCTTAGAGCACACATAACAGATATATAGTTACCAAAAACTATATACAGGCATTATATGGCATTTGAAAATTGTATTAAAATTAATATGTGTACATAAACTCAATAAACTATTTTAGAGGTATTTCGATTATATTTATTGTCTTTGGACATTGTATGTATTTAGTTGATTTTAAATATAATTCAATATTAGGCTATACAATTCAAAACTTGACTCAAGGAGGGACTTCATTTTTTGTATTTATTTCTGGTTTTTTATTTCATCATATTTTTTACAAAAATTTTAAATTTAAAGAATTTATGATAAAAAAGACTAAATATGTTTTAGTTCCATATCTTATTTTGTCAACAATTCCGATAGTTTATTTACTTACCAAGATTTGCATCAGTGGTATTTTATCATCAAATACTCTTTCACTTCGATATGATGAATTATTAGCCTTTCCTGTATTTCGTCATTATCTTACTGGGGTTGGTAAAAGTTTTGCTGGCTATTGGTATATTCCTTTCATTATGATAGTTTTTGCAATGTCACCACTTTTTGTTCGATTCATAAAACTCAAGCTAAAAACCTCGATAGTTATAACTCTTTTTCTACTAATTTGTTCAGTTTTTATTCACAAATCATTAGAAGGAATAGAATATAATATGTTTTCAGTTTTTCAAAATGTTTTTTACTTTTCGCCTATTTATTTGTTTGGTATAATATCTTCAGAAAATAAAAATATTCTGTATTCCAAAATTAAAGGAAAGGAATTTTATATTTTAAGTATTGCTTTTTCTCTTGCAATATTTCAAGCATATATTGGGGAATTCGGAAACTATCATAAAGACCCATTTACTTTTGGCGGAATTGATTTGATGATTATTCAAAAAATTCTTTTGTGTCTCTTTTTTATGATTTTTTTAAATCGATTTGAAAACTATAAACTTAGATTTTTAGAAATAATTGCAGCAAACAGCTTTGGTGTGTTTTTTACACATGGAATTGTAATTTGGGTTACTGGAATATTAAAATGGAAATTAGATTTTTCGTTCACCTCAAATTCATTTATAATATATTGTATGGTTTCATCTCTTGTCTTTTTTGTTTCCTTAATTATAACGCTGTTTATAAAAAGAATATTGCCAAATTATAGCAGATATCTAGTTGGGAGTTAAACTCTAATTAATAATAAAAACGCCATATAACAATGTGTAAAAATAATAGCCTAGACAGTAGTAAATACAAAAGTTGTAGCCCACATAAACTTTCATGTAACTTAATAAAAAAGTACAATGCAGTCGGCTACCATTCTGATACTGACCAGTAGCAATTATTCACAATCTTTGACTAAATAAAAAATGAAAAAAGAAAAAGTTGGATATGTAATATTATTCTCAATTACGATTATTGCCATTGCTGGAATATTCATTTTATCTCCAATAGAGCAGAATAAAGAATACCATAATTTTTGCGATTCTTACACAATCTTTAATATCCCTAATTTTTGGAATGTTGTTTCTAATATTCCTTTTTTAATAATTGGAGTGTTAGGTTTGCACACAACCGCGACTTTATCAGAAACAAAGATTCAATACATAACGTTTTTTTTAGGCATCTCTCTCGTCTCATTGGGTTCTGGTTATTATCATTTAAATCCAAACAATAATACTTTAGTTTGGGATAGGCTACCTATGACGATAGCATTTATGTCTCTTTTCTCAATTATTATCAGTGAATTTATTGACTTAAAAATTGGCTTAAAAACACTATTTCCTGCACTCCTTATTGGCCTGATATCTGTAATATATTGGATTATTTTTAACGATCTTAAAATTTACCTTTTAGTTCAATTTTATCCCATTCTAGCAATACTAATAATACTCCTATTCTATAAATCAAAATATAATTTAACTATTGGCTATTGGATGCTCCTAATTGCTTATGTTATTGCTAAATTTTTTGAGCACTTCGATTACCAAACCCAGAGCACATTAAAAATATTGAGCGGACATACATTAAAGCATTTGGTAATTTCAATTGGTATTATTAGCCTATTATACACCTACATAAAAAGGAAAAAAGTTAATACAATTACCAACAACGTTTATAATTAATTACTTGGGCAATTGCCTACTTAGAAAATTCCGCTGGAATTTTCTATCTGTGATTTATTTGCTAAATTAGATGCTGGAACACGCAACTAACCATACAAAAAACCGTTGCCCATAATATTGACATGTCCTGAAATAAGGCTACATAATTGTAAATATTATGTACAGAAATGACAAATTAATTAGACGTTACAGTGAAGCTTTTAAATTAAAAATTTTAGCCGAACTTACAATTGGCAAACACACAAAGAGCGAACTTTGTAAACTCTAATCTATTGCGCACAAACCATACTCGAACACATGATAAACAATGCTAAATAAAATGATAAAGCCATCAATAATTATATTTATGGTATCTACTTTAATTTCCAGTTGCAAGGAAGAAAGAAAAAATCCTATTTCTGTAATAGAAGTTAATGTAACTAATCAGCAATTATTAGATAGCCTTATTATATATGATAAAGATAAATCGTGGGAGATAAAGTCTATTCTTCGATTTAAGGAATCAAATAGAGTTATTGACACTATGAAAATTCTAGAAAATAAATTTTATCAAATTTATTCATTTTTAGATGGTAAACAGGGAGAATTAGGAGAGTTAGTAATTTCCCCAAATAGCGAAATAACTCTATTTATAGATGAGAAGGAACTTTTCGAGTCTATAGATTATTCAGGCAACTTTAAGTTATCTAATAATTTCTTAGCCTATTCTAAAAAATATCAAAACCTGTTATCTGAAATGGTTCGCAATGGAATAAAACAAGAGGAGCTTGAAATACTCATTCATGAAAAAGGCGAATTAATTAATAAAAAAGGGATATCTCTAAACGTAGTTGATAGCTTAAGCTCTTATGTAAAATTAAAATTTGATGAATTCTCTGATATTCTTAAACAGAAAAACATTAAATACCTATATAAAACATCAATAGTTAATAAAATTGGAAATAATTTCTTTTTCAAAGACATAAAAAACAATGTTAAAACATTAAAAGATTTCAAAGGGAAATATGTGTACATTGATGTTTGGGCAACTTGGTGTAAACCCTGTAAAGTAGAACATACTTTTCTAAAACAGTTAGAGGAACACTTTTCTAATAATAATGAACTTCAAATTATTTCTATTAGTACTGATCGCGAATATGATAAATGGGAAAAGTATATTACCAAAAATTCAATTAAAGGCGTGCAACTTTACTCTGGCTCAAATTCGGATTTTGTTAAATTTTATGATATTGGTGCACTGCCTAGGTTTATATTTTTAGATAAAGAAGGTAAAGTGATTAGTCCAGATGAAATAAGACCATCTAACTCTAAAACATTAGAAAAATTGGAGGCAACTGTTTATAACAACGTAAATAAAAGATAGTGGTTTTAGTGCCTAAACAAGCAATAAATAATACACTAAAGGTCAGTAATAAACCGAAAAGTTAGTGAGTGAAATCCGTTAATTTTTATACACAAAACTTTAGACGAATATCTCCAAAAATAAAGCTAACAACTTTCTATTTAAAATTAGCTCACCCACTTCATCATCAGAGCACAAGCAAATGCTGCATACGTGCCTAACGCATAGCCCAAAACGGCCAACAAAACACCAACAGGAGCTAACGAAGGATGAAACGCACCAGCAACAACAGGTGCAGAGGCAGCTCCTCCAATATTAGCCTTCGAGCCTACTGCCAAAAAGAAATATGGTGCTTTAATTATTTTAGCAACCACAAACAATAAGCCTACATGAATAATCATCCAAACAAAACCAATAGCAAACAAACTTATATTATCTACAATGGCATTTAAATTCATTTTCATACCTATAGAAGCTACTAAAATGTAAATAAAAACAGTTCCTATTTTACTTGCTCCTGCCCCTTCATAACTTTTTAATTTGGTAAACGAGAGGATAATACCGACTGTTGTAGCCATAATAATTAACCAGAAAAATGAACTTCCTAATCCAAAATCAACAAGTACAGGTGCATTTTCTTTGATCCAGACGCTTAAGTTATCGCCAACTAAATGGCCAATTGAAGTCACTCCAAAACCAATACCTAAAAGAATTATTAAATCGTTAAAAGAAGGTACTCTAGCCGTTTCTAAACTAAACTTCTCCATCTTATTCTTCAACTCGGTAATTGATGAATTATCAGCCTTAAAATATTTGTCTATTTTATCAGATTTAGCAACGCCTAATAATAAAAACGCCATCCAAACTTCGGCAACTAAAACATCTACTACAGCCATAATACTAAAAAGACTATCGCTAACTTCCCATTGCTCTTTCATCGCTAATTGATTTGCTCCTCCACCTATCCAACTTCCAGCAACGGTAGATAACCCTTTCCATAACGCTGTGCCTTCAACCTCAATTAAAATCTCTGGTGCCACATAATTAAAAAACACAATAGCTAAAGGGCCGCCAATCATGACACCAACAGTAGCAGTCAAAAACATGATTAAAGCTTTATTGCCCAATTTAAAAACGCCTTTTAAATCAATACTCATAGTTAAAAGAACCAATGATGCAGGTAATAAAAATCTAGAAGACACGTAATATAATTTACTACCACCTATAAACTTTGAATACACTGATTCTTCTATATTATGCGTAATAATATAATCCTTTAAAGTATTTAGATTTGTTATGCCATCTAGATCACCATATAAGGATTGCAAATGTTTTATAGTTGCAGAAACATCGAGCCATTTATCTGCAATTAAACCAACTGAACTTAATACTGAAGGTATAAAATAGCATAGTAAAAGCGCTGGAATAATTCTATAAAATTTTGAAAAGCGAGGTAAACTCGATGTGTAAAATATGAGTGCAAGTGTTACGCACAACACACCAAAAATTATGGTGTCATTAGCAAATAAAGGAATATCACTACTTATTTCTGATATATTCATAGACTATTTTATTTATTCTACTTCAAAAAAACATTATATAATTAAATGTAAATATTAGTTTAAAAAAACTAAAATATTTTCAAATCGCCTTTACCGACTCTCACAACCACAGGTTCATCTTCAGATAAATCAATAACCGTAGATGCTTCATTACCACCATACCCACCATCAATAACTAAATCTACCAAATTATCCCACTTTTCTAAAATTAATTCGGGATCTGTAGTGTATTCTAAAACTTCATCTTCATCATGGATAGATGTCGATATAATTGGGTTTCCAAGTTGCTTTACAATTTCTAAAGCAATATTATTATTTGGCACTCTAATACCAACGGTTTTTCTTTTTTTAAATGGATTTGGCAATGATTTTGAACCAGGTAAGATAAATGTATAAGGACCAGGTAAAGCCCTTTTTAATATTTTAAAAACAGATGTGTCAATTTGCTTCACGTAATCACTCAAATTACTCAAATCGCTACATACAAAAGAAAAGTTAGCCTTTTCTAACTTAATGCCCTTAATTCTTGCTACTTTTTCTAAGGCTTTTAGGTTTGTAATATCACATCCTAAGCCATAAACAGTATCGGTGGGATAAATGATAAGTCCTCCTTTTTTTAAGACTTTAACCACCTTGCTAATTTCTTTAGCATTGGGGTTTTCCTCATATATTCTTAAAAATTCAGCCATGGTTTTCTAACTTATAATTAATTTATCCAATTACCTCCAACTTAGCAAAACGTAGTAATAATTTTTTAGCACCTCCATGCTGAAAATTAATCTCAGCCTTAATATCTGCGCCAGCACCTTCTATCTTCATCACTTCACCTGTACCAAACCGAATATGCTTTACAATATTACCAACAACTAACTTACTATCAAATAAATTAGTATTTCCATTAGTTTTTGCAACAGGTTTTAAGTTTTTGGGCGTTGTTACTTTAAATTTTTCAGGTTCTTTCTTAGTATTATTTCCTTTTTTAAATACAGGTTGTTTTGCTGGTTTGTATCTGATTTTATTTGGTTCAACATCGCCAAAAATTTCAGCAGAAAGCATTGGGTTAAATCGACGTTCTTCAATTGGTGTCACAATATCTAAATACTGCTCGTCTATCTCTTCAATAAAACGGCTAGGTTCAGAATCAATCAGTTTACCCCAGCGGTATCTTGATAATGCATAAGTTAGATATGCTTGCTTCTCAGCACGCGTTAAGGCCACATAAAAAAGGCGTCGCTCCTCCTCTAGTTCACTTCGGGTATTCATACTCATCGCACTAGGAAATAAATCTTCTTCAAGTCCAACCACAAACACCGTTGGAAATTCTAATCCTTTTGCTAAATGTATCGTCATTAAAGCTACATGGTCTGGATCACCTTTATCGCCATCAATATCTGTTGCCAATGCCACATCTTCTAGAAACTCAGCTAAATTACCAGTGGTATCAGCAATTTCTTTTTGACCTTCAACAAAGTCTTTCATACCATTTAAAAGCTCTTCAATATTTTCCATTTTAACAACACCTTCTGGCGTGCCATCTTTATTGAATTCTTTAATTATACCTGTAGTTCTAGTAACATGTTCTGCCAACTCAAAAACATCGGCAGTTTGATTTAATACTTGAAAACTTTCTATAAGCGTAACAAAATTTTGAAGTTTGGTTTTAGTACC
>NZ_CAJQQI010000159.1 GCF_905480415.1 uncultured Algibacter sp.
TTTTAGCCAGCTGAGACATGAATTTGTAGAAACAGCAAAAGATGATATGTTTAATGTAGTTCATGATTATATTGAAAAAAACAATATAGATATGTTAGTCATTATGAATAAAAAGCATTCATTTTTAGAGCGTTTGTTCACTACACATACAGTGGAAAAATTTGCGTTTAAAATTGATATTCCGCTCTTGGTTATGCAGCGAAGCTCATAAGGTTTTTAGATATTGAAATCTTATTAAATTAAAACCATCCTTTTTATAATAGAACTTAAGGTTTATGCTTCAATCATTTTGGTAATACCATAACTCAGGCTTTACTTATAATTAGGATATTGGGTAACTAGACAAGTTTGAAGCGTATACTTTAGTGTATTTATTCACCCATATTATTTTTCGGTATATTCGACTTTATTATATTCTCCATGGTTTCTATCTTTCCAATAATATATGCCATTAAATCTAGCCACGGCAAAATACCTAAATGGCTATTATAAATAAAGATAAGGTTGAATAAAAAAGTGAAGAGATAAATATCCTTCTTGAGGAAGAATAAATCTTGCGCTTTATCTAAAATAATCGATTAAATCGAAATTTTAAATTAATATTGTAGAAATATTAACGTATTAATTTTATGACAAATCAATCAGAATCATTTCAGGTTCTTAAAATAAATAAAAAACTTTTGTTACGTGGGTTAATCACTTTTTGGGGTATAATTATTCTTTTTTTAGGCTTAGCAGATGTCTTTCTGAATCATTACGAGTGGGCTGATAGTTATGCCCTTCAAAGTTTGGTAGATATTGCCGCAGATGATGGTTTGCCAAATTGGTTTTCTAGTATTCAATTATTGGCAATAGCAATTGTTTTGTGGATGATTTTGTTTGTGTTATTATATTCTAAGCCAAATTTAATAAAGAAAAAAACAGAAAAAATAGGATGGGGAATAAGTGCCTTATTTTTTACTTATTTAGCTGTTGATGATGGTTCTATGTTACATGAAAGTGTTGGCACAGCATTTAGAAATAGTATAGAAGCAAGACATGAACATAGTCCTAGTGTTATTTCAAATTTGTTTGATGTTTTCCCTAGTTATGGTTGGCAATTTGTATTTGTACCTATTTTCGGTTTAATAGCGATTTTTATGTTGTTTTTTTTATTTAAAAACTTAAAAACAAAAAATCAAATGATACTTATAGTACTAGGCTTTTCTTGTTTCGTTGCTTCAGTATTTATTGATTTTTTCGAAGAGTTGGATGTAAGTGTTTATGATGGAATAATATCATTTTTTAATACAGATTTGGATACGGTTGAACATTTTTCTAGACTAATTGAGGAACTATTTGAAATGGTGGGTAATACTTTTTTTATGGTGGCGTTTACCCAACAATTAATAAAGTTGGCTAAAAATTGGAAGATTCAATTAGTCGATTCTGTAAATGAAGAAGTGGCTGTAATTAAATAATTTAGGTTTTTAAAGTAATCTAGCTTTGCTAAATATATGAGAGAAGAAATAGGTTTTATTTTTGAAACAAGTCTCGTTAAGAAATAATGATGCATTAAGTACTATTTAGTGAGCTAAAAACAATTGTAAGGAGTTTGTCTCTGTCAAGTGTAAAAAAAGATTTCTCAATTTTCTTTAACTTCAATTCGTTTTTGAGATTGAACAAAGTTTTTCTAACAAGAAAAGAGTTTATTTAGATATTAATTTATGGTTTAAACGAGTGCCACAATTTCAGGTGGCTATATCATGAAATTTAATTAATACAAAAACCCTCTTCACAAATTTGTCTAAAAACTCTAGAGAGAGTAGAGGAAAATATTTTGAGGTAAATAATGTATGTAAGGACTGAATATAGTGCAGAAGGGGTAGATTAATATTGACATGTTGTGGTTTGTATTTGAGATAATCTACAACAATACAATTTATGAAAAAACGATATAAACTTAAAAAACCTGGGCAATAAATTTATTGCTCAGGTTTTTTAAGTTTATTTTAATCTCTATTAAAGACTTGTTTACTATTTATTTGCAATTTCACAACTTTTAATTAAGTGCAAATAATTTTTTTTATTCTTTATTGTCACGTAATTTTTTAACACCAAAAGCAGCTGCTCCTAATAATAAAATACTAAGTCCTCCGTCTATTGGAACTGAATCAGTTTTTTTAGAGCTTTTAGAGCTTTTAGAGCTTTTATAGCTTTTTGAACTTTTTGAGCTTTTAGAGCTTTTAGAGCTTTTAGAGCTTTTAGAGCTTTTTGAGCTTTTAGAGCTTTTTGAGCTTTTAGAGCTTTTAGAGCTTTTAGAGCTTTTTGAGCTGTTGCTATCAACCGCATGAGAACTTGTTGAAAAAGTTAAGGCAAAAATTATAAAGAGAGCCCCTAATAATTTAGAAATGTTGTTTTGAGATTTCATTTTTTGAGATTTCATTTTTTGTTATATAATAGCTAAACAAATATAACTATAACTGTAGGATTTTACTATTTTTTTTCGTTGACTTGTCGTATTAAGACGCCGAGTTGAGTTTAAGTATCGACGAAAGGTGCAGCATTGTCAAATAACAAGTCCTAAAACAACAAGAATAGTTTCCATTAAACCAAATACTATCATAGCTTTTTTGATTTTTTTTAAGATTATATTTATTAATGATTATTTATGTATTAATATGAAAAAACAGGTTTTATATATCGGTTTCTATGAACATTAAATAAAAGGTATTAATTATACTATGGAACGAATAAAGAGTTAAGTGTTCTTTACTTAATTATTGGTGATTTTATACTATAATTAGTTGAAAATGTAACATTTTAGTAAAAACTACGTCATATAAGCATCAATCAATAATTAATCATCATGAGACAAGACAGACAACTTTTGGTCCTTACACATTTAAGTCAGTTAATCACTTTGGTAACTGGTTTCGGTAGTTTATTATTACCATTGGTGTTATGGCTTACGCAAAAAGAAAAGGTGTACCAAATGGATACACACGGTAAAAACATCATAAACTTTCAATTAAGTTTAATCGTGTATTGCATCATTTGTTTACCGTTAATTTTATTATTCGGCTTAGGTCTATTAGGCTTTTTGGTTTTAGGTATTATCTCAGTGGTATTTCCTATTATAAATGCTGTAAAAGCAAGTAGAGGCGAATCTCCAACATATCCTTTATCTCTTAATTTTATTAGTTAGTTTCGTTAGACGAGATAAATTTAGCGCTCACTTTTTAGTGGGCGTTTTTTTTGTTTAAATATTTTGGCGTCTGCCTGCCCGCAGGCAGGTTACCCCGAGAAAGGGGTCAGGCTTTCCCTTGCAAGTCCTCGCTTATCCGATAACTATCGGAACTCACTGTGGGCTTTTTACTGCAATCCTTAACGCAGGCTTGCCGTTAGGTTAATGTGTTAGCGCAGAGATTTAACATTCGAAACAAAAAAAGTGGTTATCTAAATTAAGATAACCACTTTTATAGTATAAGATTCCTGAATAAACAAGAGTGCGTTTTAATTATTCAACATAACAGGCATTACAAGCATGGTAATATGCTCGCCTTCATCAAGTCCATCAACAGGTGTTAAAATACCTGCGCGATTAGGCATACTCATTTCCAACTGTACTTCATCAGAAGTTAAGTTATTCAACATCTCAGTTAAAAAACGAGAGTTAAAACCAATTTGCATATCGTCTCCTTGATAATCACAAGTTAAACGCTCTTCAGCTTTATTACTGTAATCAATATCTTCAGCAGAGATATTCAATTCAGCACCAGCAATTTTTAATCGAATTTGATGTGTCGTTTTGTTAGAGAAAATACTAACACGACGCACAGAATTCAAAAACTGATTTCTATCAATCACTAATTTATTCGGGTTCTCTTTCGGTATAACCGCTTCGTAATTAGGATACTTTCCATCAATTAACCTACAAATTAATTCAGAGTTTTCAAAAGTAAATTTAGCGTTGCTTTCGTTGTATTCAATCGTAATATCATTATCACTAGCTGCCAAAATACCTTTTAAAAGATTCAATGGTTTTTTAGGCATAATAAATTCAGCAACCTGATTTGCTTTTACATCTTCACGAGTATATTTTACTAATTTATGAGCGTCAGTAGCAACAAAAGTTAATCCTTCTGTAGAAAACTGAAAAAACACACCACTCATAACAGGGCGCAAATCGTCATTTCCCGCAGCAAAAATTGTTTTGCTAATAGCAGTTGCTAGAACAGCACCAGTTATAACAGTTTTACTTGGGTCTTCTAGAGCTACAGCTTTTGGGAATTCGTTTCCATCAGCGTAAGCCAAAGCGTATTTACCATGATTAGAGCTGATTTCGACCGTGTTATTATCTTCAACAACAAAAGTTAAAGGTTGCTCAGGAAAGGTCTTTAAAGTATCTAATAACAAGCGTGCAGGAATAGCAACACTACCTTTGCTATCACTTTCAACATCTAAGGTTGAAGCCATAGTCGTTTCTAAATCACTCGCAGAAACGGTAAGTTGGCTATTATCTAGTTCAAATAAAAAATTATCTAAAATAGGTAAAGTGTTCGAGCTATTAATAACGCCACCTAAAACCTGTAACTGTTTTAATAAATAAGTACTTGATACTATAAATTTCATGTGCTGGATTATATTTTTTTAAAAGGCCACATGTAACATTTACGTTGTAATTCTAATCACAAAAAATTGCGCTTAGTAATAAATGTTTCATCTAAAGCTTAGTTTTAATTGTATTTCTACTACTTACAAATATATTCCAAACTCTCTATATTTGGAAACAAACTTATTAACATTTAAGAAGCGTATTTTTTCTTTCTTAGGTAGTTGAAAACTAAACCAAAAGCAGCTAGTAATATTAGTGGTAATAAGATGTTTATAAGTTGCCACTTGGTTTTCTCTGAAGTTATTTTCTCTTGATTTAAGAATGCAACAGCAATTTCTTTAGATCGAATGTTTATAAGTCCGTTATCATCCAATAAGTAATTAACCGCATTCAGTAAAAATTCTTTGTTGCCATAAGTTTGTCCCGTCCATCTATCAAATCCTAATTCTTGTGGTACGTTTCTAGTCACATCATTTTTTATAACATCGCCATCGGCAATCACAATCATTTTAGAAGGGATGCTTTTATTTAGGTTTTTTTCAAGTTTAAATGGCTTTACGCGATTGCTATAAACCGAATTAAATTCGCCTTCTAATAACACGGCCAGGGTTTGATTGCCTTTATCAAAAGTTTGTGGGTCTTGGTCTTGGGTTACCAACTCTAAACTCACTTCTTTAGGTGTGCCTTCTAATTTTGTTAACGGTGCTGTTTCAAGAAGAATGGTTTTATCAAGATTATTTTTTAAAGTATCAATCTGGTTAGCAAAGTCAAATTTCACTAAATTCAAATTATTAACAATAGGATGATTACTACTCGATCTCGCTAAAGGTGAATATGGCCATTTTAAATGTTGAAATTGAGACTGGCTGCCTTCTCCCATAGCCAAAGTAATGGGAGCAGAGTATAGCGTACTTACCATATAAGGATTAATACGAATACCATATTTAAAAAAGAAATCAGTTAAATTTAAGTCTCTACTAACAGCGTAATTTGTTCCTGTAGCGTTGTACAAGCTATCTTTTTCCATAGCTACGGCATCAATTAACCACAGGCTTTTTCCGCCATTCATGGTATATTGATCTAGAACCAGTTTTTCTTCCTCAGTAAAAGCTTCGGTAGGTTTTGCAGAAATAATTAAATCAAAACCTTTTATATCTTTAAGTGTGCTTTGTGGATTTGATGCCACACTATCTAACGTGAATGGTGCAATATAATAATACTCGCCTAGTTTTTTAACAAAGTTAGCAATGTACTTATCTTCTAATTGTTTGTTCCCTTTTAAAATTGCAATCTTACGTCGCTTTGGGTTTGTTAGTTTGCTAAAACCATCTGCAAAAGTATACTCTAAATTCTGAACAGAATTATTAACTAATTCCTGTTGAGAGGCTCCAATTTTATTTTTTACTAACGGAATAACAACGGTTTGTTCATTATAACTTGCCAGAGCATAAGGGAAGATCACTGCTTGAGTAGATTTTCCGCTTTCTTGAACACTCAATTGCATAGGTTTTAATCCCCGCTGTGTGAGTTGCTGTATATTACGTTCTCGTGTAGATTCGTCTTCTAATGGATTAATAAATTTAAAGACTATGTTGTTGTTTAAAGCTGCAAACTCTTCCAATAATTGTTTGGTTTCGTTTTGAAGTCGCCTAAATTCCGAAGGGAAATCTTCGCCTTTTAAAAATACATCAATACGTATAGGAGATTCTATAGCCTCAATAATTTGTGTGGCAGATTCGCTTAATGTGTAGCGGTTATCAGTAGTTAAATCAAAACGTTTGTAAAACGTACCGCTTATAACGTTAATCGCAATTAAGGCGATGATGAGGATTAATATGTGTTTTATAGTCTTATTCAAAAGTTTTTTCTAATTGATACGGTCTTACCGATTTAACACTATTGTTTTTAAATTGAAGTTCCAAACATTCTTGCAAATTATTAAATGCTCCAGGAACAGATCCCATATTATAATTCCATTTTTCTTCCGAATTAGCTTTCAAATTTTCATCCCATCCAAACCATTCAGATTCCCCTAAAAGGGCCTCAATATCATTTCTATTTTTTCCTATTAATAAGCTATCCGTTATTATTTGATTAGCCATTTCGTAGCGCAAAGCAGGTTGTTCTTCCCAAGCATTAGCATCAAAGTGTTTTTCATGATGATAACTACTAAAAATATTTAGCATCGGGTAAAATAAATAGAAATAAGCGATAGGCGTTAATACTAAACTGACTATTAACGTCAGCCATTTACGTTTATCAATAGTATTTATAAATAGCCAAACAACTACAAATACAAGAACTAGAAAAAAAACAACTAAAGGCGTTATAATCATTTACTTCGTTTTGTTAATATTTAGTTTGGTTAGCATTAAAAAGAACACAGTAATACTTGAAAAATAAATAATATCTCGAGTATCTAAAACACCTCGACTCATACTTTTATAATGCGTGCTCATGCCTAATTGTTCTATAAAATCACTTGACATAAATTCCGCAATACCTTCAAAACCAATATAAAAGATGAAACATATAAAGACAGAACTTATGAATGCAACAATTTGATTATCTGATAGAGTAGAAGCAAATACGCCAATAGCTGCATAAGCTGCTACTAAAAAAAATAAGCCAAAATACGACCCTAAAGTGCTACCCATATCTATATTACCGACAGGGTTTCCTAATTGATAAACCGTGTAAACATAAAGTAAAGTTGGTGTAAGCGCAATTAAAATTAAAATGAGTGCTCCAAAATATTTACCTAAAACAATGTTGAAATGCGAAATAGGTTTCGTTAATAACAACTCCAAAGTACCTTGTTTTTTTTCATCTGAAAAACTACGCATGGTTACTGCAGGAATCAAGAAAATTAAAATCCAAGGTGCCAATAAAAAGAACGATGATAAATCAGCGAACCCATAATCTAGGATATTAAACTCACCTTTAAATAACCAAAGAAATAGCCCGTTTAAAACTAAAAATATAGCAACGACCAAATACCCAATTGGGGAGGCGAAAAATGAGTTTATTTCTTTTTTAAGTATGGCTAACATTTTATTTTTTAATTTGAACGTCATTATTAGTAGGTAACGACGCGGTAATCTGTTTAATCGTTTTATTATTTAAAAGAATGCCACAACAAATTTATTAATTTATCTCGCAATGACGTTTTATTTGTTATTCTAAAGTTTCCATTTTATCAACACTCCAAGCTTCCGGTCTAATACTAAAAAGCGGTTTTACCTTACTCCAAACAGTATTGAATAATTCAGATTGTCTATAAGTTTCTAAAGCCTCTTCAGAATCCCAAAAACTATAAGTAAAGAAAATACTAGGGTCTTTTTTATCTCTATATAATTCTAAAAAATCACAACCTTCAAAAGCTCTAATCCTAGTTTTGGTAGCCTCAAAATTTTGAAGAAACACTTCAATATTCTGTTTATAAAACCCCATTTTAACTATTCTAACGAGCATAAATTTTCTTTAAATTAATAATCCGCAGCTTTGGTTGCATTTTGCTGAATTTCTAATCGTTTAGGAACAATTGGTTTTGGTATAAAGTTAATACTTACCGCATCCATTAGTCCTAAGCCTAAAAGTGTTGATGCGCTGCCAATAGTTGCACTATTACTTTTATAAACAGCAATTTCTAAAAAATTACCAGAATTAAAAACCACAAGTTTTCTACCTTCATCTTGTCGTTTGTTTTCGGGAATTTCAAAATTTACAATATCACTGTATTTATCATGAATTTTTTTGAATGTGTAATTACGAGCCGAAATTTCAAAATCACGTCCTTTTTGTATCGTTTCAAAAAATTGTCGCTTAATATTAGTAACTACATTGCCGTAATTGTCAATGTAAACAATGCTGCCAACAATTTGGGTTTTGTCATCATTAACGTAAGGTACAATGTTTTTAATTGGTTTTATCTCAGAAATAGATTTACCAATAACTTCTAAAGTGCCACCACGAGCAATATGGCAAGCCACTTTTACAAACACATCTAAAACAGGAAAGCTAGTCTGAATTTTATCATGAATATTAATTTCAACAATTTTTTCAGGAGCAATTTCAGAACAAATCATACTCATTATACCATTGTTGGCACAAATAAAATAATGATCGTCTAACTTGATTCCAATATGTTTGTTTTCAGGATTTATCTCAGAATCAATCCCAATGATATGTATTGTTCCTTTCGGAAAACTATTATATGCATTTTGAATTATATAAGCCGCTTCAGGAATATTAAATGGCGAAACAGTATGTGAGATATCAACAATTTTAACATCGGGTAGCTCACTGTAAATAGCGCCTTTTGTAGCGCCAGCAAAGTAATCTTTTTCACCAAAGTCCGTTGTTAATGTTATGATTGCCATTGGCAAAATTGTTGATATGTTTTTAATGTTAACTCAATCAAAATTATTAATTTTGAGTTTCACATGTATGTGATACAAACCTACATAAATTTTCGTTTTAGTTTTTATATTTTAAATGAAAAATGTAGGCTATTGATGTCTTATTTAGTGAAAATAAGAAATACTGAATAAAACTAATAAATCATTTTATATAAGTAAACATTATTTCAACATATTATACGGGTTAATAACTAAACTAATAACACGCTTTTGAACGAAATTATTATTGAACTTGAAGAAATCACTCCAAAAGAATTTTTTGGAGCTCAAAATGCCAACATAGAACTTCTTAAAAAGTACTTCCCTAAATTAAAAATTGTAGCACGCGGTAATAAAATTAAAGCCTTTGGCGATGAAGAATTGCTAGAGGAATTCGACCGTCGTATCACTATGCTTCTAAAGCATTATGCGAAGTATAATAAATTAGATGAAAACGCTATAGAGCGCGTGCTGACAAGCCAAAGTAGTGATGATTATACCACATCAAAGGCTAGTGGCGAAACCATTGTGCATGGTGTTGGGGGAAAAATGATTAAAGCCATAACCGCAAACCAACGTAAAATGGTAGAGCTTATGCGTAAAAACGATATGGTTTTTGCTATTGGGCCTGCAGGAACGGGTAAAACCTATACGGGTGTTGCATTGGCGGTTCAAGCCTTAAAAAACAAAGAAGTAAAACGTATTATTTTAACACGACCAGCGGTTGAGGCAGGGGAGAACCTTGGGTTTTTGCCAGGAGATTTAAAAGAAAAGTTAGATCCCTACATGCAACCACTTTATGATGCGTTGCGAGATATGATTGCGCCTGAGAAATTAGCAAGTTATATCGAAAAGGGCACCATACAAATTGCGCCATTGGCATTTATGCGCGGGCGTACTTTAGATAATGCCTTTGTAATTCTTGATGAAGGACAAAACACAACACACGCCCAAATGAAAATGTTTTTAACACGTATGGGCAAGCATGCTAAGTTTTTATTAACCGGCGATCCTGGGCAAATAGATTTGCCGCGCCGTACCATTTCTGGATTAAAAGAAGCCTTGTTAATTTTAAAGAATGTAGAAGGCGTTGGCATGATCTTTTTAGACGATAAAGACGTTATCCGTCACAAACTCGTTAAAAAAGTAATAGCAGCATATAAAAGTATAGAAAACGTAGACTAATTTTTTTTAGAAGCAATTTCCAGCTTTCCGATATATCTTTTTTGAGAAAAACAAAAAAGTATGCCGCATCAATCTGGGCTAGGGTTTTTAGATAAAACAATAAATGTCACACTGAGCCTAGTCGAAGTGTCGCATAAACAAATAAATAATTACCAAAAGCCAACAGCCAGGGGCTAAAAGCAAGAAAAAATGAGTAACACCATTATCGATACCAATTTCAATTTTCCAGGTCAAAAAAGTCTTTACAAAGGTAAAGTAAGAGCCGTATATAACATTAACAATGAAGAGTTGGTTATGGTAGCCACCGATAGGCTTTCAGCCTTCGATGTTGTGATGCCAAAAGGCATTCCATACAAAGGGCAAATACTAAACCAAATTGCTACTAAAATGATGGCTGCAACTGAGGATTTAGTTCCTAATTGGTTAACCGGAACACCAGACCCAAATGTGGCTGTAGGGTATTTATGTGAGCCTTTTAAAGTAGAAATGGTTATTCGTGGCTACATGTCTGGGCATGCCGCACGCGAGTACAAATTAGGCAAGCGCATGCTTTGTGGCGTGGCTATGCCAGAAGGCATGAAAGAGAACGATAAGTTCCCAGAACCTATCATTACACCAGCAACCAAAGCAGAAATGGGCGACCATGATGAGGATATTTCTCGAGAGGATATCCTAAAACGTGGTATCGTATCAGGAGAAGATTATGTGGTTCTAGAAGATTATACGCGTAAATTATTCCAGCGTGGTTCTGAAATTGCTGCCTCAAGAGGCTTAATTTTAGTAGATACCAAATACGAATTTGGAAAAACAAAAGAAGGACAAATCGTTTTAATTGACGAAATACACACACCAGATTCCTCCCGCTATTTTTATGCCGAAGGCTACCAAGAGCGTCAAGATAAAGGCGAAACCCAAAAACAACTCTCTAAGGAGTTTGTGCGCCAATGGTTAATAGCCAATAACTTTCAAGGACTAGAAGGGCAAACGGTGCCTTATATGAGCGACGCTTATATTGAAACGGTTTCTGAGCGTTATATAGAGCTTTACGAAAATATTACAGGCGAAACTTTTATAAAGGCAGACGTAAGTAATATACTAGAACGTATTGAAGCAAATGTTTTAGAGTATTTAAAATAGGAGCTATTTAATAAAACAAAAAAGACCTTGTTTTATTCAAGGTCTTTTTTTGTTTAAATTTTAAATAGAATATTGTTACTCTGTGGCTTCAGCTTTATCTTCAGCTTCATTTCCTATATCTAACACCTGTTGCTTTTTTGCTTTATTTGCACAACGGTCACAAATATCTGTTATGTTTTTTAATTCTCTAGCACTTGCAACTTTACCTTGAAATATTTCAGTGGTTCGTTTAGAGTTTATATAACCACAATCTTGATAAAGATGGTAACTTTTACCAGATTTTGTCCAATACACATTATTAACGCCACCCATGAAACCTTCAACTTGTGCTGTTTGTTCAGCATATTGCTCTTGTGATACTGGATTAAATTCTGTACCCGTTAAACCAGCAATTAAAAGCGCGGCACCAGCAATAGAGCCAAGGATACCTTTTTGTTTGCCACTTAAATTTTTATTAGTTAAAATAAGCACTACCAATGGTAAAAATGCAATAACGCTAATAATTAGCCCTAATTGATTTTGAATAAAAAATTTGGTTTTATTTTTTTCTGAAGCTGGATCTAATCGGTTAGCCTTTTTCCAGAGTATATTGGCAATAACAACCAAGATTAGCATGCCTACAATAAAACCAATAATCCAATTCATGTTTATGGGTACTTCGCGTAGCATTAAAATAACTTTAATCTCTATACCAATGGCTATAAGCCAGCCAATTATTGCTATTACACGATACATTTTTGATTTGGAAGCATTTGCTGCGCTAGGAGTAAAAACGCTACCATCATTTGATGGTGTTGAAGTTTCATCGCCATCAACGTTTGTAATTTTTTTTGCCATGTCTATTAATTATATAGTTAGTGTGACGCTCAAGATAATAATTAGATTGTTGATGCTTAATATGTTGAACGAATAGTTGTTAACTCTTTTTTTAACATTTATGGAGTCAAATTTTTTGGGAGCTTCGATATTAAACATAGAGTTTCTTATCTATTACTATTTGAAGTCGACTTTTTTAATTTTCTTTATTCTGAAGATGTTTTCGAGTATTTAAAATAGGAAATAATTAAATTATAATAAAAAGACCTTGCCGCAATTAAGGTCTTTTTTCATGAGCTATTCTATGGGTTACGCTTATCTTTAACGATATGACATCGTTTTAATGACTTATATCAGTCGATACTGAAACCAGTTCAGCAAAAGTAAGCGAAGTTAGAATTTTAAATTTAAAAAGTAGTTTTACTACAATTATTGAACGAAAAGTTATCAATTTTTAAGTGTTAATAATTGAGTGTTACCATTCTATCATTTAAAGGTTGCTCGTTTCTATAATTATTAATCGGCATGTTGTTTCGAAGTTTTAGAACCTCCTCAACCGATAAAATAATAGGTTCTTTAAATAGAATCCAATTAACACCTTCGCTACAAGGTGGCGTGGTTAATGAGCCGTCATAAGAGTAATAATGTTTGTCTTCTAAAAACAAGCTAGATAAATCTATTTTTTGATGAATCTCCTTATTAGCCCCATTTTTAAGAGGTAAAAAGCTTTCAAAAAACTCAAAGAGTTGGCTTTCTTCGCCCTCTTCACCCAATAATCCTAAAACAGTAATACTTCCCGTTTTGCTAACATGTACTAAGTGCATTTCAATAGGGTAAATAACA
Organism: uncultured Algibacter sp.; assembly: GCF_905480415.1. Lineage (GTDB taxonomy): Bacteria > Bacteroidota > Bacteroidia > Flavobacteriales > Flavobacteriaceae > Algibacter_B. The sequence continues at coordinate 12,979 of NZ_CAJQQI010000159.1, forward strand.
CCGTTTATTTTATG
>NZ_CAJQQI010000160.1 GCF_905480415.1 uncultured Algibacter sp.
TGTTGATAAAAAGGGAGAAGAAGTTCAATGAATCCCGTCAAAACGCCATCTATTCTCTCGTCTTTTATAAGTTTTACTACAGCAGCTACATCAATAGCACTTACCATGCTAGCTTTATCAGAAATAATTTTAGCTGGAGCATTCTCGTCATAATCGGCAACTATTACATAAATACCTAATTCTTTTGCTTTTTGTACAATTTCACCACTTAATTTTGTTCCGCCCAGAACAAGTAATTTTTTTCCTTTTAAATTCATTTTTATGACCTTATTTAAATACATCAACCCCAATATTAAATCATCAGTTTTAATCAATTTATTTTGAAATTGAGCAACTAACTCTTCCTTAAACTAAATGTAGTTCTGACAGTTAAATAGAGTTGTGGATAATCCTTTAATTAGATATAGTTAACACCCAAACAATAATTAAAAATAATAATAAATCATCAATTTAACAATAAAAAGCTTACAATTAATAGAGTAAAATTAAACAACCTCTTTCTTTACAAAATAATGTCATTTTTTCACGAACTATATAAGTTAGCTCACACAATCTATCGATCCAAGCATGATTTAAGTCTCTTACTTTTTGTTGACTTTTTTGTCTCAAATATGCTCTCGAATACTCACTAGTATACAGAAGCACACAACTAAATTTACAAAATAAAAATATACTCAAAATGCGTATACAAATGTATATAGTTAAATAGAAGTGTAAAATAATAAGCTAATGGAGGTACTAAAAAACTCCAAAACTTAGGTTTACAGGGTTTTTTGTTTTTTAGGGTGCTGATTAGAGTGCTAATAGATTTGATTTATTAAAATAAAATTTACATTGTTAGGATTAGAACCCCCTCTTTCTCCGCATAATTAAAACCCTATAATTTATTTTCAATTAGTTAGGGTTTTTTTAGTTTTATTTTAGACTACATTTAGTCAACAAATTTAAAATTCAGTAATCTTTCGAATGATGTTTTGTACGTTTTTCAAACTCTTAACGAAAATTAAACTTTAGGATATTATCTATTAAACAAAAAGAGCTCCTACGAATCTAATCGTAGGAGCTCTTTATCCAAATGCAAAAAAACTTAACTAGCTTTTTGCTTTTCTTTCATCTTTTCTAACAACATTAATTCATGCTGTATTTCTTCTTTTCTTTCAGCAAACTTTCTAACTCGCTCATCAATTAATTCTTGATTTTTAATACGAGCTTGACGCCTTAACTCTGCTTTATCCAATTCCTTTTGTTGAATCTTTTTCTGATTCATTTTCTCTCTTGCGACTGAAAAGTATGAAAACCCATACATACTCAAAAACAGAAGGGCAATAATTCCTAATATGATGAAACCGTTATCCATTATATAATTAATTTAAAATGCTATTAGACTATAAATACTTAAAAAGAAACCATTAAATTAAGATTTTCATAACGAAATGATAAACTTTACATCAAATTACGTAAAACTTACACGCTATTAAAAATAAAAAAGGTGAAGTACTAAAAAAAGTAGTTGAATGAGCAAAACGCCGACAAACTACAACTTTATTTCACTATAAATATGACATTTAAATTACTTGGATATAGATTTTAAACTTTCTTTTTTCCAGTTTAAAAAACCACCTTCTAATTCATATACATACTTAAAACCAGCTTTTTTAAACATCGGAATACTGTTAGTACTCCGTTTTCCAGAGCGGCAATAAATAAAAACAGGTTTCTTAGTGTTTAATAGACTAATACTATCCGTGAAATTTTCTGAAAAATAATCAATGTTCACTGCATTCTCAATACGATCTATATGAAACTCTTTTGGCGTTCTTACATCAACCACTTGCGCACCATTGCTAATTATTGAATCTTTAAATATTTTTGGGCTTAATTTTATCGCACCTTTAACAGAATCGGATTGACAATTGAGCATAAAAATGGTTAGCATCAAACAGAAGGAAATGTGAAATCGTTTCATATAAAATTAAGATTACAAATCAATAATATCGCCTGTCCATTGTAACATCCCGCCCTCAAGGTTATAAGCATTTTCAAAACCTAGTTGTTCCATAATTTTGCAGGCTTGACCACTTCTGTTTCCTGAGCGACAATACACATAATAGCTTTTACTTTTATCAAGATCTTCAATTTCATTAATAAATTCCTGACCTTTATATATATCAATATGAATGGCATTTACTATTACCCCATCTGCAACCTCAGCTTCTGTTCTTACATCCATGACTACTGCATTATCATCTTTGGCTAATTGCTCTGCCCATTCTTCCTGTGTTAAATGTTCCATGTTTATTTTTAAAATATTTGTTTTTACAAAAATAATATATCTAAAATGATAGACGAAAAAAAATCCGAAGTATTACACTTCGGATTCATATTAAAATCACTAATGATTACACCTTTATGGAACAACCAATAGCTTTTGTTTCCTTTTGCATAACTTCTTCGCCTTTTAACAAAGCATCAACTGCGTTTTCAACAAACTTTATTTTTACTGCTGAAACATCTTCATGATTATCGTCAATAGCCCCAATATACTTTACAACATTACCCTTTTTAGTTTTTTCAAGTACATAAATATGAGGGGTTTTAGTAGCTCCAAATTTCGGGTACACCTTTTGTCCTTTATCTATTAAATATGGAAAAGTAAAGCCTTTCTCTTGAGCTCTTTGCTTCATGGCTTGCATATTATCTCCAGGTTTAACATCTGTATTATTTGGCATAATAGCAATTACAGGATAGCCTTGAGACCCATACTTTTCGTTTAGTGCTTGTATTCTGTCTTCATACAGGACTGCAAAAGGGCAAGTATTGCATGTAAATGTTACTATAAATCCTTTGGCATCTTTATAATCTGCCAAAGAAACCATACTATTATCAATATTTTTTAATGAAAAATCATCGGCAAGATCACCAATTCCATATCCCTTTTGAGTCATATTGTTTAGAGCAAAAGCACTTATAAATAGCACAAGAAGTGCAGCAGAAATTATTTTAATCGCCTTTTTCATATAAAATTTTATTTAAAAATTGTTTTACTTCTTTTTCTAATTCTTCATAAGTAAAAGATTGTTCGTAAAACTTACTATTATCATTCTTAAAAATTATGGTTGCTGGTATTGATCCAGACCAACTTTTATCAACTTTCGGTATCCAAGAATTCATATCAACATCATCCAAAGCAATTACTTTTGATGCTAACTTTTTCTCTTTTACAAACGGTTTTAGCTTTTTATCATATAAATGCGGAAAGTCTAAACTTACTAATATGACCTCAACATTTTTATTTATATATTCAGAATTCAGCTTTTCAAAATATGGTAATTCTTTAACACAAGGGGCACACCAAGTTGCCCAAAAATTAATTACATAAACTTTATCGTCTTTCCTGTTCAAAAATGTCTCAAAACCTGCATAATCATAAACTTCAAGTTCTATATCCCCTTTCTTTATTTCGCTTTCAACGGCTTCTTCAGTGACTTCTTTAAATACCTCAGCAGTTTTGTTGTTTTTTCCGCAACTTACCATTAAAAGAATGACAATAATTAGTATGTTTAGTTTCATAACTATAAAATTAATTAATAGTTCTTTGCATTTCTTATAGTTTAACAAACTTTTATACAAATAATGTTTCAAAGTTTTGTGTATAACTATTTTCATTTCTATATTTGAACAAATTAAGAACTAAAAATGAACACATTTTTAAATAATACTTGGTGGTGGTGCTTTCGAAATTAATCTTCGTGAAGTAAAACCCTAGTATATTTAAAATTAAAATATTCAAAAGGCTTGTCATTCACGACAAGCCTTTTTCTTTGTTCTGAAGTTATTTCAGAATAAAACAAAACTCATAAGATGAAAAAATTTAGTCTTTACACACATCATAAAAAAATCTTAACAGATACTATTACACCGGTTACTGTGTATTATAAAATACGCGATAAGTACCCAAATAGTATTTTGCTAGAAAGTGGTGATTATCATAAGAGTCATAAAAATTTCTCATATATCTGCTTTAACCCAATTGCATCTATCAAAGTTGAAAATGAGATTATTTCACAAACATTTCCTGATGGCAGTGCAACATCTTTGGAAATAACAAATGATGTTAATGTAGTTGACGAAATCTACAATTTCACCAAGAAATTTGATACTAAATCTGAAGAAAATTTCAAATTCATCAATAATGGTATTTTTGGTTATACAGCTTACGATGCTGTAAGATATTTTGAAGATGTAGAAATTAGTAAAAAAGATGATTCTGTAGTTATTCCAGATATGTACTATGCGGTTTATCAAAACATCATAGCTATCAACCATTTTAAAAATGAAGCTTATATTTTCGCACATTGTTATGAAGACACACCGAATAACATTGATGCTATTGATAAATTAATTAATGTTCAAAATTTCGCATCTTATAATTTCAATTCTAAAGGAGATATTAAATCTAATCTGACAGATGATGAGTTTAGAGAAAATGTTGAAGTAGCCAGAAAACACTGCCAAAGAGGAGATGTGTTTCAGTTGGTATTATCTAGGCGTTTTTCACAAGAATTCACAGGAGATGATTTTAATATTTACCGTGCTTTAAGAAGCATCAATCCTTCACCATATTTATTTTATTTTGATTATGGCGATTTTAAAATTTTTGGAAGTTCACCAGAAGCACAACTTATTGTAACAGATGGTTTAGCTGAAATACACCCCATTGCAGGCACTTTTAAACGTACTGGTGATGAACAACAAGATGAAATTTTAGCGGAAGAACTCAAAAAAGACGACAAAGAAAATGCAGAACATGTCATGCTAGTTGATTTAGCTAGAAATGATTTGAGCCGTCATGGAAGTCAAGTAAACGTTGAGACCTATAGAGAAGTTCAGTTTTTCTCTCATGTTATTCATTTAGTGAGTAAGGTTGTTGGACAGAAACACGACAAAACATCAACAATGCAAGTGGTGGCAGACACTTTTCCTGCGGGAACTTTAAGTGGTGCACCAAAACACAGAGCCATGCAACTCATTGAGAAGTATGAAAAAACAAGTCGTGGTTATTACGGCGGTGCCATAGGATTTATGGATTTTGACGGTAACTTTAATCACGCTATTATGATTCGTACCTTTTTAAGTAAAGACTACAAATTAAATTGGCAAGCAGGCGCGGGATTGGTTTCAAAATCTGATGCAGAAAGTGAATTGCAAGAAGTATACATTAAGTTAGGAGCATTAACTAAAGCTATTAAATTAGCAGAAGATATTTAAAAGATGAAAAAGGTATTAGTTATAGATAATTACGACAGTTTTACTTACAATTTGGTTCATTATTTAGAAGACTTAAATTGTGATGTGACGGTTGTAAGAAATGATAAATTAGCTTTAGAAGATGTGGCTCCTTTTGATAAAATTGTATTATCTCCTGGTCCTGGAATTCCTGATGAAGCCGGATTATTAAAACCTATTATTAAAAAATACGCGTCTACAAAAAGCATTTTAGGAGTATGCTTAGGACAGCAAGCTATTGGTGAAGTTTTTGGTGGATCACTAATAAATTTAGATGAGGTTTATCATGGTGTGGCCACTAGTGTAAAGCTATGCGTGGATGATGAATATATATTTAAGAGTTTAGATAAAAACATTGAAGTAGGACGGTATCATTCATGGGTTGTCAATCCAGATTTACCTGATAGTTTAGAAGCGACCTCTTTTGATGCAAACGGACAAGTTATGTCTTTAAGGCATAAAATTTATGATGTAAGAGGCGTACAATACCATCCAGAATCGGTTTTAACGCCGGATGGCAAAAAGATATTAGAAAATTGGGTAAATAATTAACACACAATTTCTGTTTGAAAGGACTTTAATAATATGAAAGACATACTCAATAGACTTATAAATCACGAAACCATTTCAAGCGAAGAGGCTAAACAGGTTATTGTTAATATATCAAATGATATCTATAACCCAAGTCAGATAACATGCTTCCTATCTGTTTTCATGATGCGAAGTATCACCTTAGAAGAATTAAAAGGCTTTAGAGATGCTCTTTTAGAACTTTGTGTATCAATAAACCTCAACGATTTTAATGCAATAGATATAGTTGGAACTGGAGGTGATGGTAAAAATACTTTCAACATCTCTACTCTATCATCTTTTATTACGGCAGGTGCTGGAGTTAAAGTTTCCAAACATGGTAACTATGGTGTATCATCAACTTCTGGTTCATCTAATGTTATGGAATATTTAGGTGTGAAATTTTCCAACAATGAAGATTTTTTAAGAGGATGCATAGATAAAGCTGGAATATGCATATTACACGCACCATTATTTCATCCAGCTATGAAGAACGTTGCTCCCATTCGTCGAGAGTTAGGAGTTAAAACCTTTTTCAACATGTTGGGCCCTTTGGTTAATCCTTCATTTCCAAAAAACCAAATGCTAGGAGTTTTTAGTTTAGAGCTTTTACGCCTTTATAGTTTTATATATCAAAACACGGAAACAAACTACAATATTGTTTATGCCCTAGATGGCTATGATGAAATTTCATTAACAGGAAAAGCAAAAATTGTTTCCAACCATACTGAAAAACTTTTTTCACCAGAAGACTTGGGGATTAGTAAAATTAGACAAGACGCTATTTTTGGAGGAAATACAATTAAAGATGCTGCCAAAATATTTATGGATGTTATAAGTGGTAACGGAACAGAAGCCCAAAACAATGTGGTTTGTGCAAATGCTGGATTGGCTATTGCAACAACAAAACAAATTTCGCATCAAGTTGGTTTCGAAATGGCTAAAGAATCTTTATTTTCAGGAAATGCAAAAGCAAGTTTAGACAAATTGATTGAGTTAAGTAGATAATGAATATACTAGATAAAATAACATTAGATAAAAGAAATGAAGTTGCACTGAGAAAGCAACTCATTCCAACATTTCAATTAGAGCAATCTGTTTTATTTGAAAGACAAACAGTTTCTCTTGCTACTAATTTACGGAACAGTAAATCTGGTATAATTGCTGAACACAAACGTAGATCTCCATCTAAATCTGTAATTAATAATACGCTAAACGTTCAAGATGTTGCAAAGGGTTATCAAGACGCAGGTGTTTGCGGAATATCAGTTTTAACAGATGGTAAATATTTCGGAGGTTCTCTTGATGATCTACTAACTGCTAGAGCTAGTTGTAATCTACCTTTATTGCGTAAAGAATTCATTATAGATGAATACCAAGTATTAGAGGCAAAAGCTTATGGTGCTGATGTAATTTTATTAATTGCGGCTATACTAACTAGAAATGAAATTAAACAGTTTTCAGAATTTGCAAAAAGCTTAAATTTAGATGTGCTTTTAGAGGTTCATAACGAGGAAGAATTACATAAATCTATCATGCCAAGTTTAGACATGCTTGGAGTAAATAATAGAAATTTAAAAACCTTTGATGTTAGTTTAGATGTAAGTAAAAATTTAAGCAACCTTATTCCAAATGATTTTGTAAAAATATCAGAAAGTGGTATTAGTAATATAGAAGCTATTAAAGAACTAAAGCCTTATGGCTACCAAGGTTTTTTAATTGGAGAAAACTTTATGAAAACTGACAATCCAGGTGAAAGTGCAACCGAATTTATTAAAAGTTTAGTAGGATGAAACATTCATAACTAAATTTTTATATAAATCAATAACTATTATATGAATGTCACATGTGACAAATAAAAAATAATAAAAAACGAACACATGAAACTAAAAGTTTGCGGTATGAAATACCAAGATAATATTCAGGAAGTTGCAACATTGCAACCTGACTATCTTGGGTTTATTTTTTATGAACAATCTGCGCGACACTTTGATGCACACCGTATACCAGAAATATCAAACACCATAAAAAAAACAGGTGTTTTTGTTGATGCAGATTTAGACTTTGTTATTAAAAAGATCAGCAAACATAATTTAAAAGCTGTTCAATTACATGGCAACGAAGCTCCTGAATATTGTAAGCAACTTCGAGGAAAAAATATCGAAATTATAAAAGTGTTTTCAATTAAAAATGAATTCGATTTCAGTGTTTTAAAACTGTATGACGATATTGTTGATTACTTCCTTTTTGACACCAAAGGCAAACTCCCTGGAGGCAACGGATATGTATTTGATTGGACAATTTTAAACAATTATCCATCTACTATCCCTTTCTTTTTAAGCGGAGGAATAGGGTTGAGCCAAATTGATGATATCAATAAATTTCAGAAAAGCGAAGCTTCAAAGTATTGTTATGCTCTAGATGTGAATAGCAAATTTGAAATAGAACCTGGATTAAAAAACATAGAAGACTTAAAAAAATTTAAAAATAATCTGACTTCCAAAATAATGAATTACAACGTAAACGAAAAAGGCTATTATGGCGAATTTGGAGGGGCATTCATTCCTGAAATGCTCTATCCTAATGTAGAAGAATTGCGTCAAAATTACTTAAAAATAATGGCTGAACCTGATTTTAAAAAGGAGTTCAATCAACTACTTAAAGATTATGTGGGTCGCCCTTCTCCCCTGTATTTTGCCAAACGTCTTTCAGAAAAATACAACACCAAAATTTATTTAAAACGCGAAGATTTAAACCATACTGGCGCACATAAAATCAATAATACCATTGGTCAAATTTTAATGGCTCAACGTTTAGGTAAAACAAGAATTATAGCTGAAACTGGTGCTGGTCAACATGGGGTTGCTACAGCAACTGTTTGTGCTTTAATGGGACTTGAATGTATTGTTTATATGGGTGAAATTGATATTGCACGTCAAGCACCAAACGTTGCCAGAATGAAAATGCTAGGTGCAAGAGTAGTCCCTGCCCTATCAGGAAGTCGTACTTTAAAAGATGCCACTAATGAAGCTATTAGAGACTGGATTAACAACCCCGTAGATACACACTATATTATTGGTTCAGCCATTGGTCCTCATCCCTATCCAGATATGGTAACTCGTTTTCAAGCTATTGTTTCAGAAGAAATAAAATGGCAACTAAAAGAACACGAAGGACGAGAAAACCCTGACTATGTTGTGGCGTGTATTGGTGGCGGTAGTAATGCTGCCGGAACTTATTACCACTATTTACACGAACCTGATGTTGGTATTATTGCTGTAGAAGCTGCTGGTTTAGGTATTGAATCTGGCGAAAGTGCAGCAACGTCAGTTTTAGGAAAGGAAGGCATTATTCACGGATGTAAAACCCTGTTAATGCAAACTAACGACGGACAAATTACTGAACCTTACTCTATTTCGGCAGGATTAGATTACCCTGGTGTTGGCCCAATGCACGCACATTTAGCTAAAACAGGTCGCGCAGAATTCATGTCGATTACCGATAACGACGCTATGGATGCTGGTTTAGAGCTTTCAAAATTAGAAGGTATCATTCCCGCCATAGAGACGTCTCACGCCTTAGCTATTTTTAAGTATAAAACATTTAGACCTGAAGATGTTGTTGTTTTGAATTTATCTGGTCGTGGAGATAAAGATTTACAGAACTATATAGATTATTTTAAAATATAAATTATGAGCGTTACCGCAAGGGTCGGGCTTTACGCTATATCTTTTTTGCTTTTAAAAACAAAAAAGGATGCTGCTTCAATCCCTAACGCAAAAAACATTTCTCAATGAACAGAATTAATCAAAAATTAAAAGAAGACAAAAAGTTATTGTCTATATACTTTACTGCAGGTTACCCTAATATTGATGATACAACTTCAATCATCCAAGACTTAGAAAAAAATGGAGTTGACATGATTGAAATAGGGTTACCCTTTAGTGATCCATTAGCCGATGGACCAACCATTCAAGATAGTTCAACAAAAGCTTTAAAAAATGGCATGACTACTGATGTACTTTTTACTCAATTAAAAGACATTCGTAAAACCGTTAATATTCCTTTAATAATCATGGGGTATTTTAATCCTATGTTTCAATATGGAATAGAAGCATTTTGCAAAAAATGTCAAGAAATTGGTATTGATGGTTTAATTATACCAGATTTGCCTGTTGATGTTTACCACGAAGAATATCAAGCCATTTTTGAAAAGTATGGGCTCATTAATGTGTTCTTAATTACACCGCAAACAAGTGATGATCGCATTAGGTATATTGATTCTATTTCAAACGGATTCATTTATATGGTGAGTAGCGCAAGTACTACCGGTACACAATCAGGCTTTGGTAATGAACAAACTAGTTATTTTAAACGTATCGGTAAAATGAACTTAAACAATCCACAAATCATCGGTTTTGGCATCAGTAATAATCAAACCTTTACTCAAGCTACACAATATGCAAAAGGCGCCATTATTGGAAGTGCTTTTGTAAAACATGTTACTAATGAAGGCATCGATACTATTGGAAAATTTGTAGATTCTATTTGTAATTAAAAAGATTGAAAATTTTTAAAAATTTTAAAATTGCACTATTACTCTGTCTAACATTAGGACTTGCTCCTTTTTTTCCAGAACCTCATATTTGGGGCAAATTGAAATGGCTATTTGGAGGCGCAAAAGGCATGCAACTAATAGATTGGTTTGATATCTTTTTACACGGCTCCCCATTTGTGTTATTAATTTGGCTAATTGCATTAAAAATCATCAAAAAATAATGGCGCTTAATATAGTTTTAATAGAACCGGAAATACCAAATAATACAGGAAACATTGGGCGCTTAGCTTTAGCTTCAGGTTCACATTTACATCTTGTGAAACCTTTCGGTTTTAAAATTGATGACACCCGATTAAAACGAGCTGGTTTAGATTACTGGCAACATCTATCAGTGAATTACTACGAAAGTATAGATGAGTTTTTTGACGTCAATAAGGATAAAAATATGGCATTTCTTTCTAGCCATGGTTCGAAAAGTCATTGGAATATTCCTTTTGAAGATGGTATGTTCTTAGTCTTTGGAAAAGAGTCCGTGGGCTTGCCTAAAGCTATCGTTGAAAAACACTCTGACAAACTTTTTAAAATCCCTGTATATAGTGAACATGTTAGAAGTTTAAATTTAGCAAATGCAGTAAGCATTGTCGTTTATGAGGGTTTAAAACACATGACTTAGGATTTTTCTTGATGCTATCAATAAAAAGAAATAACGCAACTTACTAACAGAGAGCGTTAGTCATATCAAAATATAATAAAAAACAAAGAGCTGTTAAACCCTTCATATCAGTAAGAATTTAACAGCTCTTAAATAATTTAACTTTATTATTTAATAAAGTTAATATTTTAAATTTTCATTTTTATCCCATAAACCCCAATAAGCGCCTACATCACCTTCATCTCCAATTTTCCATGATTCGTCAAAAGAAGAAAAATAAAACATTTCAATATCATCTTCTTCAGACCAGACTTGAGAATTAATAAAATACTTTATAGCATTTTCATACGATGGTTCCGCACCATGAAAAACCTCTCCTTCACTAGGCCAACCAGTTTCAGTTATGATAACTTTTTTTCCGTTACCTGCTCGTACTGCTTGGTTATACATATCTTTCATATACAATAAAGAATACTCTAAACTACAACCTTCCCAATAAGGGTAACAGTTTGCTAAAATAACATCACAAGCTTCAGTAATTTTAGGACGTTGAGCAAACTCATAGTAGGCATCGACATAACCCATAGGAATATTAGGGATCGCTTCTTTAACTTGATACATAAAGGTTAACAATTCTGCTTCCGTTAAATCACCACGATACATCACCTCGTTACCAACTGCAGCAATATCAACGAAACCTTCTTTACCTAACTTAATAAGACCTTCTATTTCACGTTTATTAATTTCTGCATCATCACCTAACCAAGCACCGACCATAGTTTTAATTCCGTATTCTTTTGCTATAATAGGTATTAATTCATTACCATCGGTACATGAGAAAGAACGAATCCATTTTGTATACGGCTTTATAATTTCCATACGTGTTCTTATCTGAGCTTCAGTAATTTGTTCACCAGGTTCTTGACCTTCTAAATACGGACTAAATCCTAACCCATGCATTCCGTTATTTAAGACTTTATTGAATATCGCCTCTAATTCGTTATTTGTTTTATTAGCATGTTCTAATCCTGCTAATGCCATAACTTTCCCTGCTCTAACTGACATAATTTTTTGGTTTTTTTGGTTTGATTTTTGCTTAATTATTTTAAAATACACCAATGAAATAAGTGCACAAATTTATATCTAAAAAATCAACTTAAAAGAAAAATTAAGATAAAAAACTATACAAAAACTATACAACTAAGTCAATCAAATATTAGTATTATAAATAAAACTGAAATCAATCAAACATACCGTTATAGCGCTACTTTGAAGAAACTATTATTAGTATAGATATTTTTAGATGTATTTTGATAAAAAAAATACATATTTACTATAACGTTTACGTTGTGGTAATGTTTGGACATTAACTATCTTTTGTATCCTCTGTTTTCCTTAAAAAGATGCTAAAGAGTACCTTATCTACGCTGCAAATAATTTTAACAAAAGTAATCTCTTAAGATTGTCCCTTTTGACTTTCCAACATTTTTAAATACATATTCTCCACTTTGGTTCTAGCCCAAGGCATTCTTCTTAAAAATTTTAAACTTGATTTTACTGAAGGCTTATCTGTAAAACATTTAATTTTAATAGTATACCCCATATATTCCCAACCATAATGTGCTACCAAATCGTTAATGATTTGTTCTAGCTTTATGCCGTGTAACGGATTATTGGGTTGCGATTCCATTATAAATTTTCAACTAAACATTTAATTTTTACAGCCTTCATAAAATGGTCTAACTAATGGGTTTGAATCCACCAAGTTGCAGCTTCCATAAGTAATTATGGGGTATCATTTTTATTCTTAAAAGACGCATAAAAAAAACCAATATTTTCACCTTTGCCAACGATTTTTTTATTGCGCACTTCTATTATTTTAGCTTTTAGAATCTTTTGCACAGATTCTAATTACGCCTATCATTACTTCGTTTAGGACGTCTTGAATTAGTATTCCCTTTTGAGTTTCTGTTTGAATTACCAGAATTTCTAGAGTTTCTATTTTGCCTACCTTGACCTTGTTTTATTGGCGCTGTGGATGCATTAGGATCAGGCTCAAAACCTTCTATAATTTGAACAGGAAGTTTCATTTCAATTAACTTTTCAATACCTCTTAAAAAAGAGGTTTCATCAGCACTTACTAAAGATAAGGCTTCTCCACTCGCTCCTGCCCTACCTGTCCTTCCTATTCTATGTACATAATCTTCAGGAATATTAGGCAACTCAAAATTAATAACATGTGGTAATAATGGAATATCTAATCCACGAGCAGCAATATCTGTAGCTACTAAAACACGAACACGCCCACTTTTAAAACCAGCTAATGCTTTTGTTCTTGCTCCTTGACTTTTATTACCATGAATGGCTGCTGCAGTTATTCCTGCTTTAACCATTTTTTCACAAAGCTTGTTAGCACCGTGTTTAGTTCTTCCAAATACCAAAACTTGTTTCCAATTACCATCAGAAATCAACTTAATAATTAAACCTGTTTTTAGGCCTTTGGCTACTCTATAAACCTTCTGCGATATAGCTTCAACCGTTGTATTCTCTGGAGTTGCTTCAACATGCACAGGATGATTTAAAATACCATGTGCTAACTTTTTAATATCTTTTGAAAACGTAGCTGAAAACATCAAATTTTGACGTTTCTCTGGCATAGATTTAATAATACGTTCAATATCTCTTAAAAAGCCCATATCAAGCATTCTATCAGCTTCATCTAAAACAAAAATTTCAACACGCTTAAGTGATAATAAACCTTGGTTTTGTAAATCTAATAAACGCCCAGGGGTAGCGACTAAAATATCAATACCTTGACGAATAGCTGCTGCTTGCGGTTTTTGGTTGACACCTCCAAATATAACGGCACTCCGTAAATTTAAAAACTCGCTATATTCTCTAACGTTGGCATAAACTTGAGCCGCCAATTCTCGTGTTGGTGTTAAAATTAAAGCACGAACTGGTCTAAATTTTTCTTTCGGATTTTCAGAAAGTATGTGTAAAAGCGGTAGTGTAAAACCTGCTGTTTTACCCGTCCCTGTTTGCGCCGAAGCTAAAACATCTTTACCGGCTAAAACTGGCGGTATTGCTTTTTGTTGAATAGGACTTGGGGTTGTATATCCTTTTTTACTAACTGCTTTTAGCAAGGCTTCAGATAAGCCTAAAGATTGAAATGACATATATTGTGTTTATGAAGACCCTTAGTGGGCGTTTGAGATAACAAAACATAATGCATTCTACCTCCTTCTAATTAAAGAGGCAAATGTACATTTAATTTTTTAGCTAATTTTCAATTAATCTATCAAAAAAACTCCCGATACTGCATCACTCTGTAATCAAACGTATTGAACTTTGGATTTTCAGCTTTTAGCTGTTTGTAAAGTGGTATTCTACTAATTGAAATATTTGCTGCTCCAGATCCTGACGTTAAAGAAACGGTTTTGATTATTCGGTTTGATGAAGCTGATTCCTGTGCTTCACGTGGAATGACGAATTGATGAATTCTAGGTATTTCATTATTTACTAACTCTAACTTTAAACTATAATCTTTTAAATGCCTTCTGAAGAAATATTCTGGTCCGTTTTTACTATTACCTCCTGTAAACAAGAGCGTATCAATATTTGGGTATTGTACCAAATAACCAATGATATTTCGAAGTTTAATATTTTTCATGCCTAAATCTGAAGCATCAATTTTATCACGTTCTGCACTATCAACAATATCACAAACGCCTATTTTATTTTCAATAAGAAATGCTTTTCGTTCCTCAATAGCTTCATTTGAGTTGTCGTAGCGTAAATTCAAACCATGAATTTTATCTATGAATAACCAAAGTGAGTTGTAATAACTTCCATAGCAAAAATTCACATCCTTTTCCAAAAGTTTGCCCGTGGAAAATCTTGGTGGTGGTAAGGTCCCAACAATCAATTTTGTGGTATCGTTTTTAATAAATGGTTTATACGGATGAGTATGTTTAAACATCGATTTAGCTTGATTTTATACTTTAAAATCATTATTTTACTTTTTACTAAAAGTAAAGTAAATTATGGGAAAAGGCGATAAAAAAAACAAAACGAGGTAAAATTAATCGAGGAACTTTTGGAGCTAGAAGACCTAGAGTTATAAAAAAAGAATTTCCATTGAAACTAAAATTGGCATTGGCAACAAGGCTGCGCCTTAATAGTATTAACCAATCTCTTTTAAAAGCGTCTCAACTTCTTTAATAGTTGTTCTATAAATATGTTTGTTTGTTTTAGTCATATGGCTTGACTCTGTAAACACATCATTTAAAATTTCTTTAGCATCGGCCTCCTTTTTTATGCTTAGTAGAAATTTGGCTAATATGAGGCGCTCTTCATAAAATGAATATCTTACATCAATTTGTCTTAAATTATTTTCTGCCTCCTCCATTTTACCAACACGTTTCAAGGCTAATCCATATAAAAACTGTGTTCTGGATTTTTTATATTCTGGGTGATTATTAATTTTATCAGCATAAAAAATAACCTTATCATAATCTTCAGTTTTAAAATAGGCTTCAATGAGCTGCCTAGTGGCATAAAAGTCATTTTGAGATTGATCTTCTAAAGCTTCGATATAATGCGTTATGGCATTGTTATAATCTTTAATTTCTAAATATGCATCAGCCAGATTTATACGATTTTGATAGGACTCTGAGAATTCTAACCGCTTTTCTAAATCTCTAACTTTTTTTGTTGGATTAATAACATGTGCTATTTCGTCTGTTATTTTTTCAGCATCTTGCTTATTATAAACTTGTGTGATTAAATAAATAATGCAACCAATTGCTGGGAGGAACAGAATTAAAAACCACCAATAGTAGGCGTTTCTATGGGTATATAAATGATATAAACAATAGATTTGTAGCGCAATAATTAAGTAATAGTACATATCTATAAATCTATCTAATAAAAATCAATTCTTTTTCGCTGCTCATCGGTTCGCTAAAATTATAACCCTCATAATTAAAACCTTTTAAATCGTCTATGGTTTTTGCATTAGTATCAACAATATAACGCGCCATCATACCACGAGCTGCCTTTGCAAAAAACGAAATCATTTTATATTGCCCGTTTTTAAACTCTTTAAAATTAGCAGTAATTACAGGTACTTTTAAGGCTTTAGTATCAATAGCTTTGAAATATTCATTACTAGCTAAATTTAAGAAAAGCTCATCATCTTCAAGTTCTTCATTAAGGGCATTGGTAATATCCTTTTTCCAGAATTCATATAAATTTTTATTTGCGCCAATTGGAAATTTAGTTCCCATTTCTAAACGATAGGGTTGCATTAAATCGGTTGGTTTTAATAAACCATACAAACCTGAAAGAATACGAACTGTATTTTGGAGTACTTCTATTTTACCCTCTGGAATGGTGTAAGCATCTAGGCCTCTATACACATCGCCATTAAAGGCATACACTGCTGGTCTCGCATTATCAGTTGTAAAAGGTAATTGCCAATCTTGATTGCGCTGATGGTTTAATGCTCCTAACGCATCAGAAATACTCATAAGTTTTGATAAACCTTTTGCCGATTTACTTTTAAGCAGTTTATTAATACGTTCTGACTTTGACAAAAAACCAGATTCGCTATATTGCGTTGTTGGCAGTGGGCTTTCAAAATTGAGTGATTTTGCTGGTGACAATACTAGTTTCATAGATGGGATAATTTTTTTATTTCAGCGAAGGCGGAAATCTCAAATTTCTTTCATTTCAAATTTACAATTACTATTTTACTTTAAAAATTTAAGATTAGAATTATTTGTGATGCCGTTATAAATGGAATTGATGTTATTGATTTTATCTGAAAAATTAACTAATTTCGTTTAACGACCTATAAAGTTCATCTGTGCAGCATTGGTTTCAATATTGAATCAGAACTTTATTTTTGCATTAGCCAACATACATGAAAAACAAATAGATGAAAAAACTAATTCTAATTATTTCTACACTCTTGTTAACTCTAACAAATTATGGGCAAGACATAACTGGACAATGGAATGGTGTTTTAAAGGTGCAAGGAATTCAGTTGAGGGTAGTGTTTAATATAAACTCTATCGATAACAACTTCGTATCGACAATGGACAGCCCTGACCAGAATGCAAAAGGAATACCTGTTACGACTACAAGTTTTGAAAGTCCTGCATTAAAACTTACTATTTCCAACTTAGGGGTTGAATATAAAGGTGTTTTGGGTGATAATAACATTATTGTCGGGACTTTCAAACAAGCTGGACAATCTTTTCCAATGGATCTATCTAAAGAAAAAATTAAAAAAAAGGAGCTTATTAGACCACAAGAACCCAAAAAACCTTACTCATATTACACTGAAGAGGTTTCTTTTACAAACTCCATTGATTCAATCACACTTTCAGGAACACTAACATTACCATCGACCACAGGAAAGTTTCCTGTCGTTGTTATGATTTCAGGCAGTGGTCCTCAAAATAGAGATGAAGAATTACTAGGGCATAAACCGTTTTTAGTTGTTGCAGACCACTTAACAAAAAAAGGTATTGGAGTTTTAAGATTTGATGATAGAGGGACTGCCAAATCTACAGGTGATTTTAAATCAGCAACTTCGACAGATTTCGCTAATGATGTTCTAAGTGCAGTTACATATCTTAAAACACGCAATGATATAGATTATAAGAATATTGGATTAGTTGGGCACAGTGAAGGTGGGCTAATTGCTCCAATGGTAGCCTCTGAATCTAAAGATATAGATTTTATTGTTCTATTGGCAGGTCCTGGAATTTCGGGTTACGATATACTTTTACTACAAAATGAATTAATTTCAATAGCAAATGGAACAGATGAATCAAAATTACAAACGGAATTAGCCTTGCTTAAAGGTGGATTGGATATTATAATCAAAGGCGATGATCTAGATGAAATAAAATCAGTTTTAAGAGATTATTTTCAAAAAGAGCTAAATAAAAATGCTAAACTTCTACCGGAAGGAATTAAAAAGAATCAATTTATAGAAGGCACTGTTGACCAATTGGCAACCTCTTGGTTTCAGTTCTTTTTGAAATATGACCCAGCCTCTAGTTTAGTTAAAGTTAAGTGTCCAGTCCTCGCCATTAATGGAGAGAAAGATTTACAAGTCCCTTCAAAAGTAAATTTAGATGCCATTGAAAAGTATTTAAAAGAAGGTAAAAACAATAATTTCGTTGTCAAAGAGCTACCTCATTTAAATCATCTTTTTCAAGAATGTTCTACAGGTTCTCCCAATGAATATGGTGAAATTGAGCAGACATTTGCACCAAAAGCATTATTAGAAATATCAAACTGGATATTAAAACAAGTAAACTAATTACGTTGGCTAACAAAGAACTGAGTTGAAATCAAGTAAAGGGAAACTAACCACCTCACTTTAACCTTCTCATTTCCATACTTCCTTTTTTCTGTAACATGTTACCATAACTATCCTGAGTAATTTTTATCCAAGAATCTCCTAATAAACATAATTACACATATAACAGATTTCTTTAAATTTGATAAAAAAAGCAGACTAGTTAACCCAACTAATTAGTTCAGATATTTTCTTACATTTGAAAGAAATAAACATACTAATATGTTTATTCACTTGTTGTACACAAGTGGAATAAAAATAAAAATTAACAAACTATAAAATGAAAAGAATTATTCTAGTATTATTAGTGATAACAACATTATCAGCAACAGCGCAAGAATCTGTTTTATTACGTCTTAATTATAACGAAGGTGATAATTATCTTCTAACGGTAGATGCAAAGCAAAATATGGGATTACAAGGTGGAATGAATATGAATATGACAATGGGGGTTATTATCACCGAAGTTGGTGCCAAAAATATTAAGACGGAATCTAAGATTACATCTGTTGTTATGGATATGATGCAAGGAGAAATGTCCATGAGTTATGATTCTAATAAGAAAGAAGCAGAACTTGATCAGATGGGGCAAATGATGAAGTCACAATTTGATCCAATGATGAAAGCAACTATCCATACTTCTTTAGATAATTTGGGAAATATGATTGAAACTAAAATAGAACCTGCCATTCCTGGAATGGAGCAATTAACAGGTAGTGCAAGTACTATTAATTATCCCGAAGAAAAAGTTTCTGTTGGCTCTTCATGGACCTCTGAAGATGAAAATCAAGGGGTTAAAATGAGTACCACATACACTATAAGCAGTATCGCTAATGGTATTGTTTCTTTAGATGTTTCAGGAGATGTAGCTGGCACAGGAACTGGCACTATCAAAGGAAAAACAACAGTTGATATTAGCAGTGGGGTTCCAACTAGCGCAGCTATTGAGGTTACCATGTCTGCTCAAGGAGTAAACATGAGTATAATTACTAACACAACGATGACAAAAATCTAAATTGTCAAGTTTGAAATAAAAAACCAATGTACAACTATGTATAAAATGCATTTTATACTTAAACTTAAACAAACTTCTCCAAAAATAAAATAGCTTTTGGTTTAAAAATATAAGTTTGAAAATACCTGCGTTAGCGATAGCAACGACATCCTTTTAAAAACTAAAGGAACAATAACGCTTGTTGGCACTATAATTAGACAGATAACAACGACTATAGTGCTCACTATGAGACATATGTTAAAAAGATATAGCCTTAGACTTTACTCAAGATAAACTTCAAGCCCACCCCTTTCGGTAACGTCCAAATAATAGGATTACTGCTATGATTTATGGGGTTCCTGTCTTCGCAGGGATTTATAACTCTTGATGCTTAGAATACGATTTCCATTTTTCAATACATTGCTGCATGTCGTCTGGGATTTCGGTATCAAACTGCATAAATTTACCTGTTGTTGGATGCTCGAAACCCAATGTTTTAGCATGCAATGCTTGCCTAGGCAATACTTTAAAACAATTATCTACAAACTGTTTGTACTTAGTAAAGGTTGTCCCTTTTAATATCTTTTCTCCACCGTATCGTGCGTCATTAAACAGCGTGTGCCCAATGTGTTTCATGTGTACACGTATTTGATGCGTACGACCTGTTTCTAGCTTACAAGACACCAAAGTAACATAGCCCAAACGCTCCAAAACCTTGTAATGGGTAACAGCGGGTTTGCCTTTTCCTTCATCATCGTCAAGAAACACGGTGTTTTGTAGTCGGTTTTTAGGGTGACGCCCAATATTGCCTTCTATAGTGCCTTCTTCTTCTTTCATATTCCCCCAAACAATAGCGACGTATTCGCGTTCGCTCGTTTTATTTGCAAACTGTGCAGACAAATGCGCCATGGCTATTTCAGTTTTAGCAACCACTAAAAGACCACTGGTATCTTTATCAATTCTATGCACTAGTCCTGGACGTTCACTAGAATTATTTGGCAGATTATCAAACCTATGGATTAATGCGTTTATTAAGGTTCCTGAATAATTTCCATGACCTGGATGCACGACCATTCCTGGAGATTTATTGACAACCAAAAGATCGTCGTCTTCATAAACCACATCAATATCTATATCCTCGCCTACCAATAAATTTTCAAAAGGCGGATGAGACAATAGCACACGAATGCTATCATAAGGTTTTACTTTGTAGTTCGATTTTATAGCAACATCGTTTACAAAAATGCTTCCCTCTTTTGCTGCGGCTTGAATTTTGTTTCGTGTAGCGTTCTCAACAAAATTCATTAAATATTTATCGATACGTAAAGGCGCTTGCCCTTTGTCTACAGTAAATGCATGATGTTCGTAAAGATTGTTTTCGTCTGGTAATATCGGTGTGTAGTCGTCCATTATTTAAGGTCTCTTACCATTACCAAGAACCAAATCTATAACAGAGGTTCTGGCTAACTTATCACCTGCTTTAAGTGCTTTTCCTTTATGCGTTAATTTTAATACCATGTCTTTTCCAATATTATCGGCATAAGTGACTTTGCCTACTTTAAAACCTAGAGCTTCTAGGTTTGGTTTTACTTGTCTATATGTTTGGTCTATTAAGCCTTCAGGAATATTCATCTTTCTATAACCTGAGGGATTAAGTGTGATGTATATTTTTCTATCTTCCTTAACTTTAGAACCCGCCAAAGGTTCCTGTTCTATAACTGAAAACTTGGGATAATCTGGGTTGTAATTTGCTGAATCCTGAATTTTCATAACCAATTTATTATCTTTTAACTCTAACTCTGCAACACTTATAGATTTACCTTTAAGCTCAGGAACCGTTTCAAAATCGCCATGATTTGTCGACATATTTAACCATTTTAACATGATAAAACACAATACAATTATAGCTACAACTGCCAATAAAAGCTGTTTAAAAAAGGTTTTACTGGTTAGAAATTTTATGATACTCATGGACAAGTTTTTCTATTAGGCAAATATATAAAAACAGAACTGTTTTTTCTTTTGCAATATATATGATATTTTAGCTTAACTAACATTAACTATCATAACATACGTTTTATTGTTGGTTTCAAACGAGTTTAGAGTTTAATTTAATTGATTTCGACTTTTTTGTGAAATTTTGAAAAGATTCCTACCTTCAAGGGAATGACAAAAATAATGTTAATGAAAAAAAATATTGCTATTATTATGGGTGGGTATTCTAGCGAATACAAAATCTCTTTAACAAGCGGAAATGTTGTTTATGAAACGCTTGATACTTCAAAATACACGCCTTACCGCATTCATGTTTTTAAAGGTAAATGGGTTTATGTTGATAATGAAGACATGGAATTTCCAATCGATAAAAATGATTTCTCAATAAATATAGACGGTTACAAAGTTACTTTTGATTGTGTTTTTAACGCTATTCATGGTTCTCCTGGAGAGGATGGGTTTATGCAAGGGTATTTTGAGTTGTTGAAAATCCCACATACTAGTTGCGATATGTACCAGGCGAGTTTAACCTTTAATAAGCGTGATTGTTTAAGTGTTTTAAAACCTTACGGGATAAAAACTGCGGAATCGTTTTACTTAAACCTTGGTGATATCATTAATGAAGATGCTATTATTGATAAAGTAGGTTTACCTTGTTTTGTAAAAGCAAACAAAGCCGGAAGTAGTTTTGGCATAAGTAAAGTCCATAAAAAAGAAGGCTTACATAAAGCTATTGATTTAGCCTTTAAAGAGGATGACGAAATTATAATTGAATCGTTTTTAGATGGTACTGAAGTTTCTGTTGGTGTGATAACATATAAAGGTGAAACCAAAGTTCTACCAATTACTGAAATTGTTTCTGAAAATGACTTTTTTGATTATGAAGCTAAATACCTTGGGAAATCTCAAGAGATAACACCTGCTAGAATAACTAAAGATCAAGAAAACAAAGTTATAGCCGAAGCAAAAAAGGTTTACGAAGTTTTAAAAATGAAAGGCTTTAGTAGAAGTGAATTTATTTTTAAAGATGGTGAACCGCATTTATTAGAAATGAATACTGTTCCTGGGTTAACTAGAGAGAGCATTTTACCGCAACAGGCTGCTGCTGCAAATATTTCTTTGACTGAATTGTTTGATAATGCTATTGAAGAAGCTTTGAAATAAATATTGTAATTTTAAACCATGAAACGAGCTTTATTCCCTGGGTCTTTTGACCCATTAACATTAGGACATTACGATATTATAAAGCGTGGCGTTACTTTATTTGATGAAATTATAGTCGCCATTGGCGTAAATGCTGATAAAAAATATATGTTCTCTCTTGAAGAACGGAAAAAATTTATTGAAGATGCTTTTGCTGATGAACCCAAAGTAAAAGTGGTTATATACAAAGGACTTACTGTTAATTTTTGTAAAGAAATTGGCGTAGAATTTATTTTACGAGGACTTAGAAATCCTGCTGATTTTGAATTTGAAAAGGCTATTGCTCATACCAACAGAGACCTCGCTCCTATTGAAACTGTGTTTCTTTTAACCTCGGCGGGCACGTCTTACATAGCCTCTTCTATTGTGCGCGATGTGATTAGAAATAATGGAGACTATACCAAGTTGGTTCCGAATAATGTTAGGGTAAAATAATCAATTTAACCTTTGGATACGACTTGCCCAGTGATGAACTTATTAAAACCATTTTGAAAAATCGTTTGATAGCTTTAAAGACTAAGCGGTAAATCAGTTGCAGTTTTCATTCTGAATATGTTAAAGTGAATGTTCTTAAATAAACTTAAAATATTATGAGTTTATAAATCTGTATTCTGGCTTGCGTTAGGGATTGAAGCGGCATCCTTTTTGTGCGAAAAACAAATTTTGTCTGGAACCGTAAAACATCCTCTTATCAGAAAGTTTAATGAGATACTGAAATAAGTCCAGCACAAGAAAGATACAGCGGAAAGCCGGACCCTTGTGGTAACGCCCAAAATATTGAATTAAAACTTATACTCTGAAAGCCCTTTGGTGAATGCCTCTGGGTTTTCGGCTAAGTGATAACGAGGATCGTCGATATCTTCTACTATAACTTCTCTGAATTTCGGATTTGATTTATATAGAAGTATTTTACAATCTTCGCTTAAGTGTTTAAGCTTAATTTTCTTGCCAGCTTCTTCATATTTACTTACCAAATTGGAAATAGCTTCTATAGCTGAATGATCGCTTATACGTGATTCTACAAAATCGACTTCAACATATTCTGGATCGTCTTTAATATCAAATTTCTCATTAAAGGCGATAATAGAACCGAAAAATAAAGGTCCCCAAATTTCATAAACTTTAGTACCATCTTCTCGTAAACGCTTGCGCGCACGAATACGTTTTGCATTTTCCCAAGAAAACACTAAGGCGCTAATAATTACACCTGCAATTACAGCGATAGCCAAATCGAAGATAACGGTTAACGCTGAAACCGCAATTAGAACAATAACGTCACTTAATGGGATTTTATTAAGAATCCTGAAACTACTCCAAGCAAACGTACCGATAACTACCATAAACATAACACCTACCAGAGCGGCTATAGGCACTTGCTCTATAAGTCCCGATGCAAAAAGAATAAATATTAATAGTAACACTGCAGCTACAATACCTGAGAGCCTGCCTCTACCTCCTCCTTTTATATTTATAAGTGATTGGCCTATCATGGCGCAACCTCCCATACCTCCAAAAAATCCGGTAACAATATTGGCACCTCCTTGCGCTAAACATTCCCTGTTTGCGTTCCCTCTAGTTTCGGTTAACTCGTCGACTAAATTTAGTGTCATTAAAGATTCAATTAATCCAATGGCTGCAAGAATTAAAGCATAAGGAAATATGAACTTCAGTGTTTGAAGATTAAAAGGAACTTTACTAAAAATATCTGCTTGAAATTGAGGTAATCCACCTTTTAAACCTTCTCCGCCTCCATCACGAATAAAAGTACCTACAGTAGCTACATCTAAATTTCCAAAAATCACAATTCCTGATACTACCAAAATAGCAATTAAAGCTTCGGGTAATTTTTTGGTAAGCTTAGGCAAACCAAACATGATCCCCATGGTAAGTCCAACTAAACCAAGCATAACCCATAGTTTATCACCTACAAACCAATCGCCATTAACATCTTTAAACATACCTAATTGTGATAAAAATATCACGATAGCTAATCCATTAACAAATCCCATCATTACTGGGTGCGGAATTAATCTAACAAATTTTCCTAATTTCAAAACACCAGCTAACATTTGTATAACCCCCATTAAAATAACGGTAGCAAATAAATAGTATAAACCTAATTGTTCGCTTGCCTCGCCCATAGCGTTTCCTTCTGCAACCAAACTTACCATAACGACTGCCAAAGCACCAGTTGCCCCACTAATCATACCTGGACGTCCACCAAAAACAGAGGTTATTAAACCAACCATAAATGCTGCATACAACCCAACTAAAGGATCTACACCGGCCACAAATGCGAATGCTACAGCTTCTGGAACTAATGCTAAAGAAACAGTTATTCCACTTAAAATATCATTTTTGGCATTAGCTGCACGCTTTCTAATAAATTCAGTCATAGTTGTTTTTTCAAAGCGCAAATTTACGCTTAATATGTTGTGGTGCAAGTTAGAAGTATTATAATTTGTCTATTAGAAAAACTATAACGTTTTAGGGTCTTATCTAGATAATTCTTTTTATAACTAGGTTACAATCAATTCTTTTTCTTGAAATAATTTAATATAGCAGTTACTCTTAACATTAATATTAATTAGAGTTTCTGCAAATAGTACTGCTACACTTGTTTGAGCAATTACTGCCATAAAATTTATTGTATCAAAATGTTCAATGTTTTTTTAAGCGCCAAACGAATAGCTATAAGAATCCATTTCATTTATTATCCATAAGAACACCTTAATTCAAAATAACTTCAGCTAAATAATTCTGAAGACTATTTATAATCTAAAATGATAGTATATTGTGACTCACAGTCTTGTTTTACGAGAGTATTAAAACAATACTTCAATCTAATTAATACTTTATACTAGCAGGCACAATTAAATCGAGTGATTTTTTAACACTTAGCTACTTAAAGGTATATTAATAAAGAAATTGTAGTTTTATAAAAATATCCAGGTATATATGAGAAAAGTATTAAGCATCCTTGTTTTAATTGTTTGCTGGAATCATTCAGCAGGTCAAACATCTAAAGATTTTGAAACTCATTTTGAAAAATCAAACGGTTTGGAAACCGCTACCTACCAGCAAACTATAAAATTTTATTATAATTTAGCTGAAGTTTATCCTGAAATTTCAATTAAAGCTATAGGTGAAACTGATTCTGGTGAGCCTTTACATCTTGTAACGTTGAATTTGGATGCTGTATTTGATTTTTCCAAAATTAAAGAACATGATAAACGAATTTTACTAATAAACAACGGCATTCATCCTGGAGAATCTGACGGTATTGATGCCACCATGATGCTTATTAGGGATATAGTTCAAGGTAAGATTGAAGCTCCTAAACAAACAGTTTTGGCAACTATCCCTATTTACAATATTGGCGGGAGCTTAAATAGAAACTCTACAACGCGAACCAATCAAAATGGACCAAAAGAATATGGATTTAGAGGTAATGCTAGAAATTATGATTTAAATAGAGACTTTATAAAATGTGATACTAAAAACACAAGAACTTTTGCTCGAATTTTTCATTTAGTAAAGCCTGATGTTTTTATAGACAATCATGTAAGCAATGGTGCCGATTATCAATACACGCTCACCCATGTATTCACACAACATAATAAAATGGGTAATGACTTAGGCGATTATATCCATACCGAAATGATGCCCACACTAAAACAAAAGCTTTTAGAAAAAAATTGGGATATTACGCCTTATGTAAACATTTTTAATCAAGTTCCAGAAGAAGGGTTTTCTCAATTTATGGATTACCCCAGATATTCAACAGGTTATGCAACTTTATTTAATTGCTTGGGTGTTATGGTAGAAACACACATGTTAAAACCTTACAAACAGCGTGTTGAGGGCACTTACGAACTCATGAAAAGTATGATTGATATTACTGAAGAACAAGGTGATAAAATATCTGAATTAAGAAACAGTGCTTTAGCTAATTTTCAATCTAAAAAAACGTATCCATTAGATTGGATCATAGACACCACAAAAACAACAACTTTAAATTTTAAAGGATTTGAAGGTCATTTCATTGAAAGTAAAATAACTGGTGCAAACCGCTTAAAATATGATAGAACGAAACCTTTTACAAAAAAAATTAGCTATCAAAATTATTTTAAACCAAGTTTAGAAGTTAAAATACCCGATGCATACATAATCCCTCAAGGTTGGCACAATGTAATAGATTTATTAAAACTGAATGCTGTTAAAATGCATGTTTTAGAGCGAGATTCTACAATAACCGTTGAAAGCTATAAAATTGAAGATTATAAGACCAGAGAAATGCCTTTCGAAGGTCATTATTTGCATTACAAGGTAACTGTTTCTAAAAACAATCAGAATATTACTTTTAAAAAAGGCGATGTTATCATTAAAACCGCTCAACCATCTTTTAGATATATTATAGAAACTTTAGAACCACAAGCACCAGATTCGTTTTTTAATTGGAATTTTTTCGATACTATTTTACAACAAAAGGAATGGGTTTCACCGTATGTTTGGGAAGATTTAGCTTTAAAAATACTTGATAAAAACCCTAAATTAAAAGTTGAATTTGAAGAGAAAAAGAAAAACGAAAAAGACTTTACAGATCAATGGTATGCTCAATTAGATTGGATACACAAACAAAGTAAGTATTATGAAAAAGCTCATTTACAATACCCTATTTATAGGCTAAATTAGTTTACACCAATAACTTAATATTAGCATAAGAATTTTCAAGTGCCTTTTCAGTTTCTTTTTTATTTAACCAAGCTACTTTTGTTATGCCTTCATTTTGTTGAGGATGTAAATTACCGGAGTAACTGGTTTTCATTTCAAACCAATACGTGATTTTTATTTTGTACCGTCCGTTACGTTTAAATATATGATATGTAGTATCTAATAGTTTTTTAATTTCTAAGCCTTTAACACCAGTCTCTTCCTCCACTTCTCGTATTGAAGTCTCCTCAATAGTTTCTTTCCGCTCCGCTTTTCCTTTAGGTAAATCCCATTTATCATTTCTATAAATAAATAGTATTTCACCGTTGTCATTAAAAACTTTACCTCCACCAGCAATAACGTTTGGGAGTTTCTTCAAAAACTTTTTTAAAACTTTATCAGGATTTTTATGAATTAGGCGGACCTCACTTAAAGATGTATTATTAAGACGTCTTATAACTTTTGCCATATTTACTGTGCTTAGTAAATAATTCTTAAAGTTAGTTTCTTTCTCAACTACTGAAGTTAAAATTATTGGCTTATCACCAACAAAAACTTTATACATGGTTCGTTATAATTAACAATTTCAATGTCGTAAAAATATCATTTTTACTAACACCTTATACAATGTTGAAAAAAATATTTTTATTAGTCACCAACCTTCAATATAGAATTAAATTTATGTGTAATTTTGCTACATGATTTTTAACAAAGACACCGCCAAAAAAACCGCTGAAGTTTTATTACAAATTAATGCTATAAAACTTAAACCTAACGACCCTTTTACTTGGGCTTCTGGATGGAAATCACCTATATATTGTGATAATCGAATCATACTATCATTTCCGCCCATTCGTAATTACATTCGTGAAACTATGGGAAAATATATTGAAAAGCAATATGGAAAACCCGATGTTATTGCTGGTGTTGCTACAGGTGCAATTGGTATTGGAATGTTAGTGGCTGAATATTTAGGCTTACCTTTTATATATGTGAGACCAGACGCCAAAGGACATGGACGAAAAAACCAAATTGAAGGCTTTGTGGAAAGTGGACAAAACGTGGTGGTAGTTGAAGATTTAATAAGCACAGGAAAAAGTAGTTTAAACGCTGTTAGAGCCTTAAAAGAAGCTGGAATTAATGTAAAAGGTATGGTTGCCATTTTTACGTATGGTTTTGATATAGCTACAAAAAATTTCGAAAAAGAAAACATTTATTTAAACACCTTGAGCAACTATGAAAATTTGCTTGAACAGGCCTTAGAAACAAACTATATTTCTGAAAAAGAATTAAAAACCTTATCGGAGTGGAATACCAATCCTAGTGAATGGAACGCTAATTAATATATAAATTACGTTAATTAGATGTAAAGTCTTTCAGAATCAAAACTTAACGACTTTATAAAAACAAATTACAAAAAAATGAATTTAGAATCCCCAACAATTAGTGTAAGTAAATCTCCAGAGGATGTATTTAATTTTTTAGCTGACATAAAGAACTTTAAATCTTTAATGCCTGAAAACATTAGTAAATTTGAAGTTTTAGACGAAGACAAATTTCTTTTCGCATTAAAAGGTATGCCAGAAATTATTCTAAAAAAGAAAGAAGTTATTCCTCCAAACAAAATTGTGTTGGGTGCTGCTGGTGGAAAATTAGATTTTTCGCTGATTGCAAATATTACTGAAGTGAATGCTACGACTAGTGAGGTAAAATTAGATTTTACAGGGGATTTCAATCCTATGATGGCCATGATGATTAAAGGCCCAATCAGTAAATTTATTGAAACACTGGCCACAAGTATTCCTAAGTCCATCTAATACAAAAGAGTAATCTCTTTTAAATTGAATTCTTTTAAAATATTATCTTCTAATAACACTTGAAGATATCCTATATCGGAAACACTTTTTATAAAACCAGAAAACATGACGCCTTCAACATCTTTGAATGTTGAAGGTTTGTTTTTTCTAAATAGATGTGTTTCATATTCTTTTTTTAACTCGATATACTTTTTACCCTTCAGCAATAAAAAATAATCTTTCAAATTATTTATTATAGCAATAGTTAATTCATTTAAGTCATATTCCTTTCCGGAAATCGATTTTAATGAAGATGCTTGGGGTAAATTTTCGAAGGTAATTTGGTTCACATTGATACCAATACCAATAATAGATGCCTTAATAGCATTTTGTTTTATGACATTTTCAATCAAAACACCACATATTTTTTTATCTGCTGACAAAATGTCGTTTGGCCATTTTACACTTAATCGAGGTATTGAAAGAGCGTCTATAGTTTTTAAAAGTGATAAAGCCACTACCATACTTATATAAAAAGGTGCTTCAAACTGAAAGTCAGATAGTTCCTTGAAGACACTAAACGTGAGGTTTTTAGACGACTCTGAATTCCAAATAGTTCCCATTTGCCCTCTACCTTGTGTTTGATTTTCTGCAATTACAGCGGTGTAATCACTAACAGGTTCAGTTGTACATAGCTTTTTTAAATAGCTATTTGTAGAGTCGATGGCATTAAGTTTGATTATATGCATATACAAGTTATCAAAATACTCTGAAATCTTATGATTATTTTAAAGTATAAAGAACTAAAAAAATAATAACTTTGCATAAATTTAATTATAATAAATGGCGAAACAAAAAATAAGCGCAGACCAATTAATATCAGTAATAATCAGTGGGATTGAAGATGTTAAAGGTAAGGAAATAAACATTTTAGATCTAAGAGAAATTGAAAACACGGTTTGTGATTACTTTATTATTTGCGAAGGAACTTCAAATACGCAAGTAAACGCTATAGTCAATTCCATACAGAAAAAGGTAAGTAAAGAGCTTAAAGACAACCCCTGGCATACTGAAGGGGCAGATAATGCTGAATGGGTGTTAATTGATTACGTAGATGTTGTAGTACATGTGTTTCAAAAACATATTAGAGAATATTATGATATTGAGAGTCTTTGGGGCGATGCAAAAACAACAGTTATAGAAACAAGTTACTAAAAAAATCAAATGGCAAACGAAAAGAAAAGCATAAAAGATAAGAAGCCTAAATTTAGTCCGTATTGGATTTATGGTATATTAATAGCCCTTTTTTTAGGGTTTCAATTATTTAATGGCGGAACCTATCAAGATGCCAATAAAACGACTCCTTCTGACTTTTTTCAATATTTAGAATCAGGTGATGTAGAGCGAATTGATATCGTAAAAAATACACGGGTAGCAAAAATTTATTTAACAAAAGATGCTGAGGCAAAAGAGATTCATAAAAACTCGAAACCTCAAACATTTATCCCATCAGCTACAAAATTACCAAACTATAGATTTGAATTTGGTGATCTTCAAAATTTCGAAAATCAATTAAATGAAAACACAAAAGGTTTAGCTGTTAAGCCTATTATTACGTTCGACACAGAAACGAACGATTGGGGCAATTTACTAATGGGTATTCTACCTTTTATTCTTTTAATAGGAGTTTGGATATTTATTATGCGCCGTATGTCGGGAGGTGCTGGCGGAGGTGCTGGCGGACAAATTTTCAATATAGGAAAATCAAAAGCAAAACTTTTTGACCAGAATACTGAAGTAAAAACGAGTTTTAAAGATGTTGCAGGACTTGAAGGGGCAAAAGAAGAAGTTCAAGAAATTGTTGACTTCCTTAAGTTTCCAGAAAAGTACACAGCCCTTGGTGGTAAGATTCCAAAAGGCGCATTACTTGTAGGACCTCCTGGAACAGGTAAAACATTATTAGCAAAAGCCGTAGCTGGTGAAGCAAAAGTGCCATTCTTCTCATTATCAGGTTCTGATTTTGTTGAAATGTTTGTTGGTGTTGGAGCATCTCGAGTTAGAGACTTATTTAAGCAAGCTAAAGAAAAATCACCATCAATTATTTTTATTGATGAAATTGATGCTATTGGTCGTGCAAGAGGTAAAAACGCTATGTCTGGAAGTAATGATGAACGTGAAAATACGTTAAATCAGTTATTAACTGAAATGGATGGTTTTGGAACAAACACTAATGTTATTGTAATTGCAGCAACTAACAGAGCTGATATTTTAGATAAAGCTTTAATGCGTGCGGGACGTTTTGATCGGCAAATTTATGTCGATTTACCTGATGTTCGTGAACGTCAAGAAATTTTCGAAGTGCATTTAAGACCTCTTAAAAAAGCTAAAGATTTAGATTTAGATTTCTTATCAAAACAGACTCCAGGTTTCTCTGGTGCTGATATTGCTAACGTCTGTAATGAAGCTGCTTTAATAGCTGCTAGAAACGGTAAAAAAGCTGTTGATAAACAAGATTTTCTTGATGCCGTAGATCGAATTATTGGAGGTCTTGAGAAGAAAAATAAAATTATAACACCTAGTGAAAAACGTGCCGTTGCCTTTCATGAAGCGGGACATGCCGTGACAAGTTGGATGTTAGAATATGCTGCGCCATTAGTTAAAGTTACTATTGTACCTCGTGGACGTTCATTAGGTGCTGCATGGTATTTACCTGAAGAACGCTTAATTGTACAACCAGAGCAAATGCTCGATGAGATGTGTGCTGCTTTAGGTGGTCGTGCAGCTGAAAAAGTAATTTTTGATAAAATTTCAACTGGTGCTTTAAGTGATTTAGAAAAAGTTACTAAACAAGCTCGTGCCATGGTTACCATATACGGTTTAAGCGATAAGATTGGAAACCTTACCTACTATGATTCTTCAGGACAAAACGAATATGGATTTTCAAAACCATATAGTGAAAAAACTGCGGAATTAATTGATAAGGAAATTTCAGATATCATTGAAAAACAATATCAACGTGCTATTAAATTGTTAGAAGAAAATAAAGATAAGCTAACACAACTTGCAGAAGTATTGTTGGAGAAAGAGGTTATTTTTAAAGATAATCTTGAAAAAATATTTGGAAAGCGCCCTTTTGAAAAAGAGCAACCTGTAAACACAGAAGAAGATAAAAAAGACGAAGAGGAATAAGATAGAAAACATAAAATTTGTCTAGCTTTTAGTAAAAATCTTAAATTAATCGCAGGGTTAATTTAAGATTTTTTATATTTGATATACCTCATAAATATTTCAGTTAATAGCAACACATTAAATGAGTCTTTTTAGAAAAATTTTTGGTTCGAAATCTGAACGTTCTGGTGAAGAATTAAAATCTGATGACCGGGGTAAATATATGCCTGAGATAAAACTACCAATAGACGAAAGGTTTACCATAAACTTT
The DNA here is from genome assembly GCF_905480415.1 of uncultured Algibacter sp. Classification (GTDB taxonomy): domain Bacteria; phylum Bacteroidota; class Bacteroidia; order Flavobacteriales; family Flavobacteriaceae; genus Algibacter_B. Next base: position 32,588 of record NZ_CAJQQI010000160.1, read on the forward strand.
AAGGCTAATGGCGGTAAATTTTTGTATTGTGAAAATTTAAATGAAATTTACAAAAATCTGGAACATATTCTAGAGGAAAATGGCTGGGAAGAAGAACAAGTATTATTACTTGATTCAGAATTAGAAGATCGGTTTAAAAATTCCCATTTACTGCCAACCAGAAAAATAAGTGAATCTACTTATTTTTTAACTACCTGTGAAAATTTGATTGCTAATGATGGATCATTACTGATTTCGTCAAAGCAAATCTACGAAAAAAGACTTCCTGAGCTCCCTTTTAACTTCATCGTCTTCGCTACAACTAGTCAAATTGTTGATACTATAGGTGAAGGCTTACGGGGTATAAAATCTAAAAATAGACAAAAAATCCCAACAAATATTACCACAATAAAGCATTTTAAATCTGGAGATGAAAAAGATTTTCTAAGTTATGGTAGCAGTGCAAAAAACCTATACCTATTACTTTTAGAAGACTTATAGCATGAGAGAAACGCTTGTACGATCACTTTCTGGTTTAATCTATGTCTCCTTATTACTTATTTGTATTCGTTTTGAACACGCCTTAATTGCTCTGTTTTTTATATTTGGACTAATTTGTATGGGTGAATTCAAAAAACTCATTCAGCTTAAGAGCCATATTCCTTATTTTATTTTTATTACACTGTATGCCGTTTTCGGGTATTGGCAAACCGTTTTAAATACGAATACAGGATTAAATGAAGCTACCCAAATCCTCATGGTGCTCTCTATTTTTGTAGTGCTTTTTTTAATTAAAGATTTGTTTTCAAGAAAAAGCATTCCTCTCTTTAGCACCAAACGATTTTTACTTACTACATTTTATTTATCAAGTGCGTTCGTGTTTTTAATTTTAATAACCAACTATAATGGAGACTATAATCCAAACATTTTATTAGGGGCATTTATATTAGTTTGGGTAAACGATTCATTTGCATATTTAGTTGGTAAAAATTTTGGTAAACAAAAACTTTTTGAAATTATTTCACCTAAAAAAACGGTAGAAGGATTTCTTGGCGGACTATTTTTTTCATGCATAGCAAGTTATTTTATTGCTATATTTACTGAGACTTTAGATTTCACAAATTGGCTAATTTTAAGTATTATAATTAGTGTATTTGGTACTTTAGGGGATTTAATTGAGTCTAAATTTAAAAGACAAGCAAACGTTAAAGATAGTGGTGTAATCATGCCCGGTCATGGCGGATTATTAGATAGATTAGATAGTATTATTTTTGCTGCACCATTTATATATTTATTTTTAAGAATTTTAAATTATGTTTCATAAAGAAGGTCATAAAATTATAGTCATCACATTTATTAGTGTTGTTGGATGTAGTTTATTAGTTAATAGTTTTATTGATATCAATTGGTTGAGAACAATCACAATGGTAACCTTATTAGTATTCCTAATTCTAATACTGCAATTTTTTAGAAATCCAAAACGACATACAGACCTCAACGAGAAACAAGTTATTTCTCCTGTAGACGGCAAGGTTGTCGTTATTGAAGAAGTATTTGAGAAAGAGTATTTTAAAGAAAAGCGTTTGCAAGTAAGTGTATTTATGTCTCCTTTAAATGTGCATGTAACGCGTTATCCAATTGGTGGTAAGGTTTTATATAGTAAATACCATCCAGGAAAATATCTAGTAGCATGGCACCCTAAAGCAAGTGAGGAAAATGAGCGCACTACTGTTGTGGTTGAAAATAAAACATATGGTAAAGTTTTACACAGACAAATTGCTGGTGCTTTAGCTAAACGTATTGTAAACTATGCAAAAGTTAATGATAAACCTACTCAAGGTGATGAATCTGGATTTATAAAATTTGGATCTAGAGTGGACTTGTACTTGCCTTTAGACACCAAAATTAAAGTCAAATTAAATCAAAAAGTTAGCGGTGGTGAAAGTGTAATTGCGGAAATTAATGAGTGATAACGAATTAAACACAGAATTTGAAGAAGCTGTTGCTAGAGTAAATGCTCATAGTGAACCATTTCCTGCTGACACCCTTTTAAAACTCTATGCTTACTACAAAAAAGCTACTAATAATTACGAAAGACCCAGTAGTAAAAAGCCCATAATTAATGCTTTTAAAACCAATGCCCTATTCCAGGCTAAAGATCTTTCAGAAAATCAAGCAAAACAAGCCTATATTGATCTAGTGACTAATTATTTTTTGTACCGAAAGTAATTCTTAAAATTTTCTAACTTCTGTTGAGCACTTGATTTACTAGAAATTTTCAACCCACCTCGTTTAGCGCTTTATAAAAAACATTAAATCGCCTTTTTATCAAATAACCATTAAAAGAATCATCAAAAAACTACCTCAAACTAGCTAAACTAGCCTTTAAAGTCTCCATTTTAGCCAAAGCATCTGCTTCTTTTTTCTTTTCGCTAGTAACTACTTGTTGTGGTGCTCCAGCAACAAAGCGCTCATTAGAAAGTTTCTTTTGTACCGATTTTAAAAAGCCTTGGGTATAGTTTAACTCTTCGGTTAGTTTTTTAATTTCAGCATCAACATCTATAGCTCCAACCATAGGAATAAAATACTCATTAGATTTCACTCTAAAGGTTAAAGCGCCT
>NZ_CAJQQI010000161.1 GCF_905480415.1 uncultured Algibacter sp.
CAATGATTTACAACGACGCATTTGGAACATAGAAAAAGAAACGCAACAAGCTGCTTTTGATGCTTCTCAATTAGGAAATACTTGTTCTGCTATTGATTTGGCATCTAGAAAAGTATTAGAATCTCATGAACTAGGACCAGATTATGAGTTACCAGGGTTACCACACAGAACAGGGCACGGTATAGGGGTAGATATTCATGAATATCCTTATATCGTTAAAGGAAATGAAACCGTTTTAGAGCCGGGAATGTGTTTTAGTATTGAACCAATGATTTGTGTGCCAGATAAATTTGGCGTCCGTCTTGAAGATCATATTTATATGACTAAAGAAGGACCAAAATGGTTTACTAAACCAATGCACAGTATTGGAATTCATTCGGAGAATAATAGATTGATTACCTTAAAATAAAACCGTCTTTCATAGGGTCGTTTGGGTCAATTACAAAGGTTTGTATTCCGGTAATGTATGCTGTTCCTTCAACCTGAGGGATTACAGCTTTAAAAGGGCCAAAGTCTTCCTCAGAAACTACTGAGCCTTTAAAAACCGAATTTGTGATACTTTCTATAGTCATGGTTTCATCAAAACCAATTTCATTTCTTGATTTATGGATAGCCATTCTACCTGAAACACCAGACCCAGTTGGACATCTATCTACTTCACCTTCGGCAAAAACGCAAACATTTCTGCTATCGTTACCAGATACTTGTTTATTGTTGTCAATAAAAATAGTGCCGTATAGAAAACTTAAATCGTCTTCAAAAGGATGTAAAATTTCTTTATCAGCTTTCATTACAGCATGCTTAATTTTCATGCCTTTCGCAATTAATGTTCGGTAAGATTCTGGTTTTAAATTAAAACCAAAATTATTTTTTGCCATATCTATGTAGGCGTAAAATGCACCGCCATAAGCTAAATCATAGGTTACTTTTCCTAACCCTTCAACATTAACAGTTCTGTCTAATCCCACAACAAAACTAGGAACACAATGAAAACGAACACTTGTAACTTTTCCATTTTTAACATGAGCAAACGCGGTAATCCTCCCACAAGGGGCATCAATTTTTATAATGTTATCGCCTTCTTTTACATCAATCCACTTCATCTCTACTGCCAATGTAGAAATAGCAATAATGGCATGACCACACATTGTTGAATACCCTTCGTTATGTAGAAATAAGATTCCAAAATCGCCTTCATCATCGTTTGGAGGTAATAAAAGACAGCCATACATATCGGCATGACCACGAGGTTCGAACATTAAAGACGTGCGTAAATAATCAAAATTATCTTTACAATATCTACGATATTCTAAAACAGAATTACCTTTTAGTTCAGGGAAACCACCAATAATAACTCTAAGTGGTTCGCCTCCAGTATGCATATCAATTGTTTTTATTTGCAACCAATCCTTTGGTGCTTCGAAATTGGTCTTATCAAGTATGTTTTGATATGTGTTATTCATTTTTAAATTTATTATAGAAATAACCAGCAGCAACTAAATCTTCGAGTGCATGACCAACTGATTTGAATACCGTAATCTCTTTTTTAGAAGTGCGTCCGTTATGTTTATTTGAACAAAGCTGAAATAAATCTGCTTTAATAGCGTCTTCTTTCAGAATACCATTTTTAATAGGAATAACAATATCTCCACTTTCTTTTAGCCCACCTTGAAAGGTGTCCACAAAAACAGAGGCTTGGGTAATAGTTTCATCATCCGCTTCACGCATATCTTTTTTATAAGCACCAACCAAATCAATATGTTGTCCAGCTTTTAAATATTTTCCTAAAACTAATGGTGTTTTAGATAAGGTAGCACATGAAACGATATCGACTTCAGATATTTTTTCTTCAATTGTTTTAATTGGTTGAATACTAAAGCTTTCATTCTTTAATGCAGTTGAAATGGCTTGTGCTTTTTCAAAATTTCGTCCCCAAACAAAGACTTTTTTTATAGGTCTTATTGATGCATATGCTTTAATAAGATTAGTGGATAATGCTCCCGTGCCAATCATTAACATTGAATTTGAATCTTTACGGGATAAATAAGAAGCCGCTAAAGCAGATGCTGCAGCTGTTCGTTTAACTGTTAAACTTTTAGCTTCTAAAATGGCTTTTATAGTTCCTTTTATAGCGTCAAAATAAATATATGTGCCTTGTATTGATGGTAAATTAAATTGTCCGTTTTTAGGACTTACAGTTACTATTTTCACACCTGCATCTTTACTTGGGTTCCATGCTGGCATTAACAATAATGTAGAATCTGCATTAACGTCTGGATTTGGAAAGTCATGATGATGACGCATGGGAATAATTGTTTTATTGATAGAAAACCCAAGTTTCAACTCTTGGATTAATTCAGAAAACACGTTGTTATTTTCAATAAACTCATTGTCTATTTGTGAAATTTTTTCCATAAGTTAAATGTAACAAAATGATAATTTCTAATTCAATATTATTTGTGAATAAACTTAAACCATACGAAAGATAGACTGTATGCAATAGACAATCAATTTGTTGAAAGAATAAAATAGAATTTATAAATCTAAGTTTTCAATATCTAAACGCATATTAATCATATGTTTTTTAAAACCAACTTTTTGGTAAGCGCTTAGGGCTGGAAAATTGTCATCATAAACATCTAATCTTATTTCGAAAATATTACGCGATTTACACCATTGCAGTAAAGCGTCAATAATATGCTTATTCAGCTGTTTTCCTCTATGATCTTCAGAAACATACATAAATCCTAAATACCCTTGTTTTTCGTGTTTTAAGTAGTGTCTGTCAGTTTTAATTTTCGCATAACCAGAGGCCACTATTTCATTTTCGATTTCGGCTACAAAAACTTCAGAGTTTGGACTTGTAATTAATTCTGAAATATCATAATATGTAATCGTACCTTCTTTTATTGTGGGGTCAAAAGGACGTTCTGCTGCAATAACACCTTGTTCAAAGCCTAATAAAACAGTTAAATCTTTTAATGTAGCTATTCTAATTATTGGCACCATGAATTAAGATGAGGTATCAGCAATAATTTTCCATTCGCCATTAATCTGTTTTAAGATAATCATAAAAATACCATCAGCATTACCAACATCTCGTTTAAGATGATACTCCCCTAAAACATAATAGGCACCTTCACTTATTTTTGTAATAGCATTAATTCTAAAGTTTAGTTTTCCTGTGTGTTCTTTTGTAGGGTAAGCTTTTTGGTAACGTTCTAAAGTATTCTCCCAGCCGTAAGTTACACCATTACTTCCATAAAACTTAAGTGAATCATTCTTCCAATAACCTTCCATGAATTCTTCGAGGTTATTATTGGACCAAGCAATCCTTTGTTTTTTTAATACTTTATTAATGGCTTTTATGTCGGCTTCATCATTAGATTGGGCATAGCTGCTAAAAAAGCACACTATGCAAAGTAATACCATTAGTTTTTTCATGTATTGGTGTTTAGTCTTGTTATAATCATAATTTCATTATGATTACTCTAGAAGCAAAAGCTATACCATCCTATTATTTTTATGACGAACCGTGATTTGCTTGAGTATTAATTGTTTTAATAAACGTAAAAGTAACAAAATCTTCTATTAAAAAAAGGTTGCTCGTCGATGAAATTGACATCAAATATTATTTCATCTAAAGTTAGATTCTATTGGTCGAAAAAATAGTGCGTATACCGTGTTGCTTTCTTACATTTATCCTGTAGTCAAAACGATTACGCTCCCTCAGATTTACATTTTAACTACTAAAAATCAATTTATTATGGATTTTAAAATTTCAAATTGCAACAACTTCTTTAAAGTAAAAGGTATTCTTAACAAGAACAATGTTAGTTTATTTAATGATGAATTTAACAATATTTTTGATAGAGTAAACAACTTAACTATTAGTATTCAAGACATAATAAGTATGGATAAATATGGTGTTGATGCTATTTTAGAACTTCATGAAAGAGCATTAGCTAAAAACAAAAAATTATCTATAATTGGTTCTGGTTGTAAAGAGCTATATGATCATTTTAAAACCGAAACAGCAGCTTAATTATAATATATTTTTCTGCTGTTTATAAAAGGCATCTGCCTGCAATTGCATAAGTTCCCTCGCTTTTTTGCGCTTGTAAGTATATAATTCATCTTCGTTTTCTATATCGCTATAAATTCGGTCGTTAAGAGCATAGTCTGTTTTTAACATGGCTTTGCGTTGGTTAATATTTTGAAGCACATTTATTTTTATTGCCGTTTCTTGGTCTTCCAACTTTAAGTCATAGGAGCCCTTTGGCGAAAGTAACTTTGCTAATATTGGTGAAGTTTCAATGGCTAAAAACAATAAGAATATAAAAAAGGATGGTAACCAAGGCAGCTTTCCTAAAGCGTTAACACGTGCCATTAACCCATCAAAGTTATTAATAATAGGTTGGGTTATGGCAACCTGTGTGTCATAATCCCCTTTAAGTGTTATGATTTCACTTTCTATAGAGGTGATTTTTTCTTTATTATAAGTTTTTAAATGCTGCAATTCTGCTAATAAAGCATCATGCTTTTCTCGTTTTTCTTTGTAAACTGGGCCTTTCCCTAGAAGTTTAGTACCAGCAGTTCCTTCGGCTTCAGATATATAGGTATCGTATAATTGATTGACTTCAGCTTCTTTAGTGTCGATTTGTTGTTGTAAAGTTAGAATATCACTATTTAAACCATCGATACTAGGTGTAAATTGTTCAGCGAGTTGTGTTTTATTTGCTAAAGTCAATTCGTTTTTCTGTTCTAATAACACTTGGTTAATTTCTTTTTCGAAAATCTTTAGTTCTAAAGGTTTTGAAATCACTACAGCAATAATTACGGCGAGTACAATTCTGGGAGCGGCTTGTATGAGTTCATCTGTAATGTTTGCCGTTTTCTTAATAGTAGATATGATATATCGGTCTAAATTAAAAATGAGTAAACCCCAAATGAGTCCGAAGAAAATAGCCGAATAGAGATTATCGAAAACGGTGTAAAGGGCATAACTACCCGCAATAAAAGCCATAACTGCAGTGAAGAAAACGGTGGCGCCAATGCCAGCGTATTTGTTTTGTTCGCCTTTTGAACATTGCTCTAAAATATCGGTGTCTGAGCCCGAGCAAATGATGAAGAATTGCTTTAACATAATATGATTGATTTTGATTGATTGACTATTAGAACGTTAAAGGCGGTGATTTGTTACAAAAAATAATGCAAAAATTTTAGGATTTATATCTGTTTTTAAATGTCTGTTGTTTTTTATATTAAAACCGTTTAAATAGGGTCATGAAAAAAGCCCCGAATTTCGAGGCTTTAAATTAATTGTTATTAAAAAAGAGGATTATTTAACAATAATCTTCCTAGTTATTGTACTTAATTCCATTTTAACTTTAAATAAGTATAATCCACTACTTAAATTAAAGTCAATGCGCTCATTAGTAATAATTCCTTCTTTTACTGTTTTTCCAGTAATGTCATGAATCGCAAATGGTGCTTTTAATAATTGTTTAGACACCATAATGTGGTCTGAAGTTGGGTTAGGGAATACACGTACTATTTCTGCCTGGTTATTGCCAACAGATAATGTTGCAGGGTCAAAGCTATAAAGTTCATTTCCACTAACGCCATCATCACCTTCAAAATATAATTTTCCATCGAAAACTGCTAAATCATCAATATCTTTAATGGTATTTGTAATTAATTCTGTAGTTACACCATTTGTTCTAAATAAGTGACCTGTAGTTGTTGTAGCTTCTTCTCCTCTATAATATAAATAATCGCCCAAAACAGCATAATCTGAAGGATCATGATTCTCAGAATTTCCTGTAAAGCTACTAATGTTTGTAACAGTATTTGTAGCTGGATCATATGCAATTAAATTATCACCTCCACTATCACCATTGGTATCATCAGCTACATCACCTTCAAATAAAATTTTACCATCAAAGGCAAAAAGTTCTCTTGTTCCTTTAAAAATATCTGCAGGAGTAATTGCTATTGTTCCACTTTCTGTTCCATCAGTTTTCCAAAGTCTGTCCAATGCTTCAAAATATAATTCGTTTCCTAAAACAGTAAAATTACTAATTCCAGAATCTCCTATACCTGCGGCAATATCTTTGATTAATGTATATATATCTGTTGCAGGATCATACTCATACAACTCTTTTCCAATAGTTGGATCATCAGTAGCAGTAAATCCATAACCAATTATTTTACCATTGAGTGAAGCAAACGCGCCTAAAAAATTAACATCTTCTGTACCAGAATTTGCTACTTTAACTTGTGTCGTTCCATCAAATGTGTATAAAGCATTATTATCTGTTGAAAGTATATAATATACAATTCCTCCCATTTCTAAAGGATTAAAAACAAAAGTACCACCAGTTGCATTAGTTCCTGCTACTGTTCCATCTGAAGAAAATAATACGGTTCCGGTGCTAACTCCGTCAAGTGCACTAAAATACATTGTATTATTAAATTCAAAAAAGGAACCCGGAGAAGAACTATCAGAACCTGGCCTTAAATCTTTTACAATTGTTGTTCCTGTTTCTGTTCCATCTGTAATCCAGAGTTCTTTTCCAAGATCTAAGCCTGTGGGCGTATTTGAACCACTGGAGTCATCAGCGGCAAAGTAGATTTTGTTATTAAAAACAAATAAATTTGCTGGTAAAGAACTAGATGTTCCACTGTCGTTAATTTCTTTTACAAGTGTTACTTGCGCATTCATAGCAAATGCACTTATAAATGTTAATAATAGTGGTAATTGTTTTTTCATAATTCTTAGTTTTAAAATTTAATTAATATTTATATTGGTAATTCTGGTAATAATATACGCCTTGTAGGCGTGGTTAATGTTGCTATAAATGCCAGTAAAGCATCTACTTCTGGTTTATTCAGATGTAATTTTTTTGATAATGGCGAGGGTTCAGGGATTAATGAATCACGCGGGGTTCCCAATAATGACTTCTGTATGGGTGCTGGGTTTCCTAAGTTATAATACTCTACAACATCTAATAAGCTAGGGAAGTGCCCATTGTGCATCCAAGGGCCAGTTCTTGCCACTTCTCTTATGGTAGGGGTTCTAAACTTTCCAATATCATCCCTATTTTTTGTGACATTATAACTGCCAAAATCTTCATTTTTTGTTCCAAATAATGTTTGTCCATCATTATGAAATTGGTTGTCGCTAAAGTAAGGTGTATTATGGCAATTAATACATTGTGCTTTTGTTCTAAATAGGTGTAAGCCTAATACTTCTTGGTCACTAAATTTGTCTGATTTTCCACTAACGAATTGATCAAATTTGCTTTTTGGGCTTTTTATAGTTCTTTCAAAGGTCGCAATAGCATATTGAATACTTTTTAAAGATACGGAATCATTTCCAAAGGCTTTTTTAAATAAGGGTCGGTAACCTTTAATACCGGCAATTGTAGCTACGGCTATGTTTAAGGGTTCATTCATTTCTAAAGGATCACCTATAGGAAATTGCGCTTGGTCTTCTAAACTAGAGGCGCGACCATCCCAAAATAACGTATGGGCATAACCGGAATTTAATATAGTCATAGAATTGCGACCACCCGTTTGACGATTATGTCCGAAACTACGCGTCAAATTATCGGTCCATCCTAATTCTGGATTATGGCAAGAGGCACAAGCAATTTGCCCACTATTAGATAGTCTTGGGTCAAAAAACAATATTTTCCCTAGTTTGGCTTTGTCTTTAGAATAGGTATTGTCCGCAGGGTAGGGCATGTCTGGAAGCACGCCTATATCTTCAAAGGTACTTTTATCAATAATACTGTCTAAATTAGGTTCGGGCCACGTTGTGAGATCACTACTGGAATATACTTGTCTTAAAACTTCAATACTTGAATAGGCTTCTTGTTTGTCATTTTTACAAGACAAGAGACATATTAATGTTACTATTTGTATAAGATGTTTAATTCTCATAAATTTAAAGGTCGGTTTCGGTAATACAATTATTTGTTGTTAAAGGATCAGGTTCTGTATATGAATTGTTACTATAAAGGCGATATTCAGAGGTTACGGTACCGCCAAAAAGGTCATCATTGGTAGCTCTTAATTCTAAGGCTATTTCAAATAAACCGGTGCTTATTTCGCTATAAGTTCCTTCGCCTGATATGGCAATGTTATAACTGTTTCCATTCCTGCCTGCAATGGTTAAGAATTGAGGAATTATAAGAGCCCGTCCATTTGTTAAGCTATTCCCGTTTTCTGGAAAAAACTCTATAGCTGTTGGAATGTTAAAACCTGGAGAATTTACAGAGGATATGGATTCTCCATTAAACCAACGTTTTAAATTAAACGAATTTGTTGTAGATGTTGGATTTGCAAAAGCATTAAAACCAATTTTAAAAGCGTGGTGATAGGTATCATCTGAAGTATCAGTTGTACCCATATCGTCATAAAGTATAGCATTCTCATTATCAGAATTAACAACAACTGGATAGGCAAAGGCAAAAAAGGCTTGCCATACACAAATCCCGTCATTATTAAAATCGTTCCAGTGTTCACCATAAACTCTATAAAATGGATCGGATAAATCATAAAAGTTCGCCGCTGTATTTGCTTCGAGGTCCCGCTCAGTTTTAACAGGTTTTACAAGTTGTATAACGGTATTTCCGGTAGCTCTATAGCTATCCGTGTCTATTAAAGAAATTGTTGTTTGATATAGTACATCGTCATTTTGAATGTCTTCATTTAATGTGATTCTATAGTTTAAGGAGGTACCATCAGGACCAATGGCATTTCGTGTAAGCGTATAATCAAATCCATTTAAGAATTCAAAAATAGTAGTGTCATCAATTTCATTTGGAAAAAAACCTAGAGGGAAATTAACTTTAAAGTCAACTATCTCTCCTTGTGTTCCTTTAATTTCTATTCTATTGGTTTCAAAAGTGTATTGAAGTGAAGGTTCTAGGAAATCTATAAGTAATTCATCATTAGCGTCTAGGTTATTTTGTATTCCAATGGCAATATTAGGATCACTTATATTGATGAGTTTTAGTTTAAGTTGTTGTTTTTGTGAAAAATCCCAGCGGTTATTTATTTTCACAAAGATGGTATCAATAAGTTTTTCTGGAGTAAAATTAAGAGATTCCTGAGGTGTGATATCCAAATCAATTTCTCCAATAGTGCTTGCTTCAAAAGTAGCTGTTGTATTTTCTATTAAAGCAGTTGATGTAATCGCTACAGGTATTTTAAGGGTTTTTACGTTGCTCTTGTCGTAAGCAGAAACCGCAACAAGACCTCCATTTATTTCTGGAGATTCTAAGACGTCGTTATTGGAATCTACCAACAGAAAAAAGCGAATAAATTGCCCGTTATTATTGCTAAAGCGTTTAGCATCATCGTTATTACTGCTACACGATGATATGAATAGTATACCGATAAATAAAAATAGTTTAATAGCCTTCATTTTGCTGTATGTTTTCATTTAATTCTGTACTGCTATCTGGAATAGGTAATATAAAGAAATTAGATGGAAAACTAAGATAGCAAGTATTTGCTATACAGCCCAAATTTCTAGTAACATCTTTGTTATACCTTATAATATCGAAGAGCAGATGGCCTTCAAAGGCAAGTTCTCTGCGGCGCTCTAAAAATATATTTTCTAGTATATCAGAATTAATATCTAATGGTAGTAAATTAGAGCGTTCTCTTATTAGATTTAAGTCTATTAAGGCATTATCTAATTCTGATAAACGTGCATTAGCTTCAGCGCGAATTAAATACATTTCTGAAAGACGAATAAAACTAGTACCTGCATCCCCTTGAAATTTTTTGGTAAAATAATATGGTAAGTCCAATTCAACACTATTACTAAGAGTTGGAAGGTTGACTTCTAAAAACATATCAGCTCTAATATCATTAGGGTCATAAAGGTTTAATAAATCGTCAGATGCTACATAAGACTTATAATTAGTTGGAGAGTTATAAATAAAAAGACCTGAAATACTAGATGAAACATCACCTTCAGAAGTTCTTGGTGCAGAAAACTCTAATACAATTTCACTTACAGGTTCTTCATCTAATTCCCATTCTGTAACATAGTTCTCTTGAGTAGCGAGTGAAATACCAGAAGTAGTTATTACCGTGTTCGCATATGTGAAAGCTTGTTCCCAATCATTCATTTGGAGTGCTATTCTAGCATATAATGCTTGCGTGGTAGTGGGGTTAAAATAGGAAATACTTGGGCCGGCTAGTGCTTGTAAATTTGTGTATAAACTTAAAGCTGTATTTAAATCAGATTTTATAAGATCGTAAGTTTCCTTTAGGGTGTACCTTGATGGGAAATCAATGCCAGCAGTTAATGTTCTGGTATTATAAACGACACCTAAATGAGACGCATCTGGAGTGAAATCATAGGCTTGCGCATAGTGAATGGCTGCCTGATAATGCATAAGGGCTCTAATGGTTAGAAGTTCTGCCTGCAACTGATTTTGTTCATTTTTAGTAAAGAATGAATAGTTATCAAATTTTGACAAAATGAGATTTGCCTGATTAATAATATCATATATTTCTTTGTAATAATTAGCATAATTAGATTCGTCTTTCCGATCAGAAAACTCATAACTGTTTTCAATAGATGAAGGAGTTTCTATTAATTTATCATTTGTTGCTGGTGTAAACGTAATATTGCCACCTTGTACATCGGCATAAATAACCTCTCTGGAAGAAAATAAAGCTTCTATATCTCTATATATACCATTAAGAGCAGTTAAAACGCCTTCTTTATAAGCGAGTTGCTCGGTAATAGATATTTGCTCATCAGGTTCTTGCACCAAGAAATCGCTACAGGTGAAGAATAAGATGCAGGACAAGTATGTTAAATATTTTAAGACTCTTTTCATAGTTAAAATGTGGTGTTAATACCGAGTGTAAAGGTGCGCATCTCAGGATATCTGTTTCTAAATTCAGCTACCCCGTTTTTTCCTTTAGGACTCTTGTCTTTAAACCAATAATATAAATTAGATCCATTGAGAATAAAACTTAATGATTTTAAGGGGAGCCTATATTTGTTTACGGGTAGATTATAACTTAAACTAACCGATTTAAGTTTAATATGTGAGGTGTCGAATAGATATTTGCTGGAGTTTGAAATAATACGGTTATTTTTAGCTATAATGGGATGTATAGCAGTATCACCCTGATTAAGCCAAGCGTCTTCAAAAATATTGACGCTGATATTTCGGTTACTTAAAACTCGATAGTTGTCATATAGTGTACGATCCACTAAAAAATCTGAACCATAGGTATACGACATTATAATACCTAGATTAAAATTTTTATATGAAAAATTATTTCGCATTCCGCCATAAAAATCAGGTTGTGTGTTGCCTATGGGTCTCCAGTCTGATGAGTCAAACTGGCTGGCTACAGTTGCTGAGTCATAAATTTGTCCATCAACATTAAATAACTCACGTCCTGTACCTGGATCAATCCCTATAAAGTTATAACCCCAAAGTGCTGAAGTTGGATATCCAATGGTTTGAGAACGTGCCGATTCAGCACCTGAAAAATCAGAGCCTAAACCAGTTAATGCAGTCACTTTGTTTTTAATTTTAGTAAAATTAAAACTGGTTTTCCATGAACAGGATTCATTTTTAAACCATTGCGATTGTATGCTAAACTCAATCCCTTGGTTGTACATTTCGGCACCATTAATTTGGGCTGACCCAAAGCCAGATTCTATAATTACGTCTCTGGTTACAATTTGATCTATAATCTGATCTCTAAAAAAATCTGTAGTAAACTTAAATTTATTTAGAAAGTTAAAATCAATACCTATATTAAATTTCTTATTGGTTTCCCAGCCTAAGTTAGGGTTAGGAGCTGATGTTACATTACCGTAATTTAATCCGTTGTAGCCTGTATCTGTATCACTTATGGTGTATAAGCCTAATGCACGGTAGGACCCTATTCTAGAATTCCCTGTGGTACCGTAACTCACTCTTAAACTTAAAAAATCAACAAAATCACTATTCTCTAAAAAAGACTCTTTGCTAATATTCCAGCTGGCTCCTAAACCGCCGTTAAAAGCGGTATTATTATCAGAACCAAAGGCAGAACTTTGGTCAATTCTAAGATTTGCCAATAAAAAATATTTTTTTGAAAAATTATAATTCAACTGCGCAAAAACTGATCTACCGGTAGTTTCAGAGCTGTCACTTTCATAATCTTGTTTTTCGGCAGTTTCAACAGG
>NZ_CAJQQI010000162.1 GCF_905480415.1 uncultured Algibacter sp.
TTGAAGCTCTCCCTATTTTTTATCGGGAAGCGACTGCCGAAAGCCCGACCCTATTAGGGTAACGCCCAAATTATTTAATTATTCGTTTTTCCAATTTAATCTGTCCATTTGATTGTATGGCCATGGTGCACCATTGTTTTCTATATTGGTCATCATGTTGTTTAATTCTACTGGAGCAGCGGACTGTTCCATAACCAAATAGCGACGCATTTCTAGAATAATGGATAGCGGATCTATACTTACAGGACAAGCCTCTACACAAGCGTTGCAAGATGTACATGCCCAAAGTTCTTCTTTAGTGATATAATTATCTAGAAGTTGTTTTCCATCGTCTTTGAATTCACCTTTATTTACATCAATATTTTTACCAACTTCCTCTAAACGATCTCGAGTATCCATCATGATTTTACGAGGTGACAACTTCTTACCTGTTTGGTTCGCAGGACATTCGCTAGTGCAGCGTCCACACTCAGTACAGGTATAAGCGTTTAATAATTGTACCCAATTTAAATCTTGAACATCGCTAGCACCAAACTTTGCAGGAACTTCTTCTTCAGCTCCTTCTGGTGTTGCAGCAAACGGATCAATGTTGGGATCCATCATCATTTTCACCTCATTGGTAACTGCTTCAAGATTATTAAACTGGCCTTTAGGTTTTAAGTTACCATAATAAGTATTTGGAAATGCCAATAAAATATGAAGGTGTTTTGAATAGTATAAGTAATTTAGAAAGATTAATATACCAATAATGTGCACCCACCAAGCACCTCTTTCAATAACGTGCAATGTGCCTTCTGATAATCCAGAAAACCATGGTGATAAAAATTGACTAATAACATTTCCAGAACTCATAGCTTGAAAGTTCAAGTCGGCAGCATTCATAACCAAAAATAAGGTCATCAATACCATTTCAAAATACAGAATGTAGTTTGCATCATTTTTTGGCCAACTCGTCATTTCACTTTTCCAGAAACGCGCTAGCTTCAAAATATTTCTGCGAATCCAAAATACAATTACAGCTAAAAATACCAAACAGGCTAAAACTTCAAACGTTCCTATTAAAAAACCATAAACGGAATCTGGTAATACTTTTAAACCAATTCTATGTGTACCAAATATCCCATCAATAATAATTTCAAGGACTTCAATATTAATTATCACAAAACCTACATAAACGATAACATGTAAGAAACCTGAAATTGGTCGACGTACTATTTTACTTTGCCCTAAGGCTATCATCGCCATGTTTTTCCAACGTTGTGATTTATTATCACTAACATCAACATCTTGACCTAGTTTTATATTTCTAAGAAGCTTTTTAACGTTTTTAGTAAAAAAGCCAAGACCAAGAACTAATATGATTGCAAAAATTATATTTGGCAAATATTCCATGGGTTATTGATTAGATTTTTCTTCGCTATAAGGGATTTCTTTTTTTGACAGTATTCTAAAATATCGTTTTGGATGCAATTTAATATCGTTCAAGAGCGATTCAAGTTCTCCTGTAGCGCCCTTAATGTTATTATATAACCCATCATCATGAAGAAGTTTTCCAATAGAACCTTCTCCATTTTTTAATTTATCACTTATGCCATTAAAATTTTGAATGGTTGTTTCAAGACTTTTTATAGTTTCCTCTAAATTGGCATTAGCAAGTTGTTGGGTTGTTTTTGATAAGTTTGAAGAGATCTTATCAACATTGGATAAGGTATTATTTAACTTTTCTTCATTATTTGCCATCAAGGTATTTAACGAACTTGAGGTCTTTTTAAAATTCTGAATAACATCATTTATACCAGCTACACTTGCTCTTAGATTTGCTTTTGTTTTATCATCAAAAACATCATTTAAATTATTAAGTAATGAATCTGCACCTACCATCATTACTTCTATTTTTTCTTGCAATGGTGTTAAACGTTGATTTACTAAATCTGTTAATCCTGCTTTAATAGTGCCTTGAAGAATATCATCTTCTTTAGCATTTTCTGATCCATCAAAAGCGGGAACAATAGCTATAGCCTTTCCGCCTATTAAACCTGTTTCGTATAATTCGGCTTTACTGTTTTTTGAAAATTCAAATTCACTATCGACTATAAATTTTACTAATAACTTCCCAGAACCATCACCCTTAAAATCAATATTAGTAACCTTACCAACACTAAGCCCATTAATTGTAACAGGTGTAGATGGCACCAATCCTTCTACATTATTGTATTCAGTAAAAAATGTAAGTGAGGAATTAAAAAGATCTCTTCCCTTTAGGTAATTAAGGCCATAATATAATAATACGATACCTGACAATACGAGTATCCCTGTTTTTACTTCTTTTGATATTTTCAAATTGAATGCTTTAGAAAAACAAATTTAATATAATTATTAGAAGAAAACCTTTAATTAGTTGTTGATTTTAAAGCATCAATTAAAGCAATCTTTTTTCCATCCTTAAATGCTACAATAAAACTTGAATTGTAGCCTTTACTCCTTGCCTCTTGTTCGAGCACCTTTGTTTCCTCGTAATTAGAAGTACTACCATAGAAATACTTATATAAACTCCCGTCTTTTAATCTTGAAATAGAGTTGAGGCCTTTAAAGTTATAAGATTTTGTTTCTAGAGCTTTTGAGCTTGCAGAAATTTGGACTTTATATATAATATTCTCTGAAAATTGAGTTACCGGCTCATTAACACTATTAACGGTGTTATAATCACTAACATTTTTATCTAAACTCGCTTTATATTCGAGAATGGCATCTTTTATAGCGGTTGACATTTGCTGCTGCCCTTTTTTAGAATTCAGGTAAGCACCTTCTTTTTTATTAGTTAAAAATCCCAGCTCTATTAAAACACTAGGCATCACTGTTTGATGTAAAACTATAAAACCAGCTTGCTTTACTTTTCTGTTTTTTCGATTTAATTTACTTGAAAAACTTTTTTGAATTAAACTCGCTAATTGTATACTTTGATCGAGATACTCCTCTTGACTCAATAGAATACTCATAACCGATTCTGGAGAATTAGGATCGAAACCAGCATAATTTTTTTCATAGTCATCCTCCATGAAAATTACTGAATTTTCTTTTTTGGCTACTTCAAAATTGGTTTTATTTCTGTGGGTCCCTAATACAAAAGTTCCAGCTCCATAAGCTTGAGAGGTATGAGAATCACAGTGAATAGAAACAAATAAATCTGCTTTTTCGTTATTGGCTATTTTTCCTCTCACAAATAAATCTATAAACACATCTGTTTTACGCGTGTAAACCACTTTTATATTTGGATTTTTATCAAGCTCTCTCCCAACAGCTAATACCGTTTTTAAAGCGATATCTTTTTCTCTGTAACCATTACCTAGGTTACCAGGATCTTTACCTCCGTGGCCAGCATCTAAAACAACAACAAACTTGTCTTTTAAATCATTCTCATCATTATCAATAAATGAAGAAAATATTAATACTGTTATAAAAGATACTAAAAGTAAAATGTTTTGCGTTTTCATGTGGTAATTACAATTTTTTTAATCGATTGCATATTAAATCAACCCAAGGTATCATTTTTGATACAAATTTAGTAGAAGTTTAATAGGCTTTTAACGACCAAAAAACTCGGTTTATTTTAATTTCAAATATTTACTTGAATAATAAATTAATCCCAAAAAAATATATGTAATTTTGACTTTTCAAAAACCGAGCCATACTTCTACAAAAATACATTTAAAAGCGTTGCGTACAAACAACTTTAAAATACTTTTTGCATTAAGTTTTACAGTGTTTATTAACACGTTAAGCTTCTCTCAAGATATTCCAAAGAATGGAAAAACCATTAATAGAAGCTTAAAGGATGGCTTAATTAAAAAAACAGATAGTCTTTCTGTTACTGCACCTTCCGAAAAAATTCAAGATACGATTATCAAGGATTCTATTAAGCCTAAAAAAGAGCTTTTAGAAACCATTGTTAAATATCACGCTAAAGATTATACCAGGTTTAGTCAAAAAAATCAAAAACTGTATTTATATAATGAAGCCAAAATTGACTATGGCGATATGAATATTACTGCGGGAAGTATAACTATAGACTATAATAAAAACACCGTTTATGCTATAGGTATTACTGATACTGTGAACGGCTATACTCAAAAACCTGTTTTTACCCAAGCTGGTAATGTAGTTGAACCCGACTCTATTATTTTTAATACAGAATCACAAAAAGCGCTTATCTACAATTCAAAAACAGAGCAAGGAGAAGGGACTGTAATATCAGAAACTACAAAAAAAGAGAACGATTCTGTTTACTTCGTAAAAGATGCAAAATATACCACAGCGAATAATCTAGATGACCCAGAATATTATATAAAATTAAGAAAAGCTAAAATTGTACCTGGTAAAAAAATTGTAACAGGATTGGCTAATCTTTTTATATATAATGTACCAACGCCTTTAGGATTACCTTTTGGTTTCTTTCCTCAAAGTGAAAAACAAACTTCTGGCATTATTATACCTTCTTTTGGAGAACAAAATGATCGAGGATATTTTCTACAAAATGGAGGGTATTATTTCGCCATTAGCGATTATTTAGATTTAGCAGTACTAGGCGATTATTACACAAATGGAAGTTACGGTATTCGTACAGAAACCACTTACTCAAAGCGCTATAGGTTTAGGGGTAATATTGGTTTTAGATATGAAAATTTAATTACTAGCGAACTTGGTTTTCCTGATTATGCAAAAAACACCATATATAACTTTAGGTGGTCGCATAGCCAAGATTCAAAAGCAAATCCAAGCTCTCGTTTTTCTGCCTCGGTAAACTTAGGTAGTAGTACTTATTTTAGACAATCTGTTAATCAAGTGAATTCAGGATCATTTTTAAATAACACATTAGCGTCTTCCGTTTCTTATTCAAAGTCGTTTCAAGGTGAACCTCAAGTTAATTTTAGCCTTACTGCAACCCATTCTCAAAATACGAATACTGAAACTATAAACATGACGCTTCCTACATTCCAAGGAAGTGTGAGCCGAATGTATCCTTTTGGGTCTAAAACAGGTTCTAAAAAAGGGGTCATCCAAAATGTTAATTTTCAATATAACCTTAGGGCTGAAAACAGAATACAAACTACCGATTCACTATTCTTCAAAAAAGAAATGTTTGATGATGCAAAGGCAGGCTTTCAACATTCTATACCTTTAACAACAAACTTTAAGTTATTTAAATATTTTAGTGCTAGCGCTAGCACTAGTTTTAATGAAGTCTGGACTTTTAAAACAATAGACAAAAGTTTTGATACTACATCAAATGAAACAATTACAACAGATATAAAAGGTTTTGATGCCTTTAGAACATATAATTTTAGTACGAGTATAGGTAGTACTATTTACGGTATGTTTAATTTTGAAAAAGAAGGGGAAGATAAAAAAATTAAGGCCATACGCCATATAATCAGACCATCGATTAGTTACAATATTAATCCAGCTTTTGATAAATATTATGATACTTATGAAGGCGATGAAATTGTCGATGCAGATGGTACTACTTCAAGAGATCTTATAGAATACAGCCGATTTGAAGGTGGTATTTTTGGTGCTCCCAATAAAAACTTTTCTAGCTCCATGGGTATTTCTGTTTCCAATAACCTTGAAGCTAAAATAAGAGATAGAGATAGTACTGCCACAGAACCAAAAAAAATTATTTTATTAAACAATTTAAACTTTTCTACATCTTATAATTTTGCTGGAGATTCTTTAAAATGGAGTCCAGTAAGAATGAGTGGAGGTACACAATTATTTAAAAATAAAATGAGTGTTAATTTTAATGCCACTCTAGACCCTTATGCTTTAGATAATAACAATAGAAGAATAGATAAATTTAATGTAGATAACGGAGGAAGTCTCTTTAGATTATCGAGCGCTAGCTTAAATGCCAGTTGGACCTTGGCTAGTAAAAAAGCGGATGATAAAAGTAATAAAAAAGATAAAGGTATTACAGAAAATGTGCGTAGTGGTGGTCGAGCAGATGATTTGTTTGGTGTTTCTGAGGATTTTGCAAATCAACAATTGAGTAAAAAAGAAGATACTGAAAGCGAATCTCCAAGTGACCTTTATAACTACAAAATACCATGGAATTTAAGGCTTGCTTATGCGGTAAACTACTCGAACAGTAGGCGCCAAAATGAAATTTCTTCACATTCTCTTATGTTTTCTGGCGATGTGGAACTATCACCCAAATGGTCTATCGGAGCCTCTTCAGGATACGATTTAAAAAACGCAGGGTTTACATATACACAATTGCGTTTTGAACGCGATTTATTAAGTTGGCGGATGAATTTTTCTTGGGTACCATTTAGCGATAGAAGTTCTTGGAATTTCTTTATTGGTATAAAATCTAGTATTTTACAAGATCTTAAATATGAGAAACGCAGACAGCCAGATGTTCAATTCTAAAAATTGAACAAAAACGTAGCGATTCTTATTGTATAAATTAAAATTAAAGGTTTTCGCTTTATTCATTATTTAATATTTAATAATAATGAATTCAAGAATCTTACGATTTCGCGGAAATGAAAAATAAATACTTTCTTATGAAAACAATAATCACTACCAAAAATGCTCCGTCTCCTATTGGCCCATACAGTCAGGCTGTATTAACTGGAAACACGTTATACACATCCGGTCAAATTGCTATTAACCCTGAAACGAATATGCTAGTTTTGGAGGATATAAAAACAGAAACAAAACAAGTGATGCAAAACCTAAAGGCCGTTTTGGAAGCCGCAAGTATGACCTTTGAACATGTTATCAAATCATCTATTTTTATTAGTAATATGGATGATTTTGGATTAATAAATGAAGTTTATGGTCATTATTTTGATGAAGCTAACGCACCAGCAAGAGAAACCATACAAGTAGCAAGATTACCAAAAAATGTTAATGTAGAAATAAGTGTGATTGCTGTAAAATAGTGTTAAGCAGAAGTATTCCTTTTAGCAAATTTTATTAATAACTTTTTTAATTTTTCAACATCAATTGGCTTTGCCAAGAAATCATCAATACCAGCATGTTTCGCTTTTTCAATATCCTTCTCAAAAGCACTAGCTGAAACTGCAATAATAGGTGTTTTATTAGTCGAATATTTATCAGTTTCCTTAATATATTTTGTGGCTTCATATCCATCCATATCCGGCATGTATATATCCATAAAAATCATATCAAAATCTAATATTTTATAAAGTTCCACGGCTTCTAATCCATTTTTTACAAACGTGCAATCCGCACCTTGTCGCTCTAAAAGAAACTTTATTACTTTTTGATTCATCCTATTATCTTCAGCAACTAAAACACTAAACTTATCAGATAAAATGGGTTGCTGAACTTCTTCAACAGGTTTAATATTTAATGTCTTTTTTAACTGTAAACTAAAATAGAATGTAGAGCCTTCATTTTCTTTGCTTTCTAATTTAAGCTCGCCACCCATAAGTTCTACCAAACCATGAGAAATTGAAAGCCCCATACCTCCACCTCTATAATCTTTCTTGATTGACCCATTATAAACTCCTTTAGGATTCTCAAAAACACGCTTGGCGTCTTCTGGTTTCATTCCAATTCCAGTATCCTTGATATAAAATGTGATGATTTGGTCGTTATCAATACCAACAGATTGATCTACAATAATCGATATTTTCCCATTATTAGTGAATTTTATGGCATTATTTATCAAATTAATTAATACCTGCTGAATTCTAGATGCGTCGCTTAAAACCAAGAATTTGCCTTTATCTTCAGATATAAATTTATACTCAAATTCTAAACCTTTTTCCCACGCTTGATATTCAAAGACTTTAAAAAGCTTAGATAAATTGAATTTTAAATCAAATGTTTTTAAATTTAATTCTAACTTCTCTTCATTAACTTTAGCATTATCAGTTACCATATTAACCAACTGTAATAAGTGTTTCGAAGAGTATTCAGCTATTTCAACCTGTACTGTTTGGTCACTATTTAATTCTGTCTGTTTAAGCATATTCAACATCCCTAAAACAGTGTTTAGTGGCGTACGCACTTCATAGCTCATATTCTCCAGATAAATAGAATTATGATTTGCCAAATCTTCAGCAATTTCTAAACTCTCCTTCAACCCATCTATTCTAAGTTGTAAATTGGTTTTTATAACCTCATTTTTTAATTGATTTTTTAAAAAGAATTGTAACGCTAAAACTTGAATAATAGCAAGTATGAATAAGAAAATAGCAGCACTTTGCGCGTATATTTTTTTTTCTAGAAAAAAGTACCCAATAAGTAATATAGCAGCTATAGATATGAAAATGAAAAAGGATAATTTCTTCTTCATTTTCATCTGTCTAATAGATTTAGGGACAATCTTCATTAAATGTTGCTTTTTAACAAACATATCTATAATTATACTAATTAACAAAAGTATTATGCGTAATAAGTCTTATATTTATTATGAATTTATTTGTATTTAAAATTTTAATAAGAACTAATACATATCTTAAAAATGCGTATTGAATACGATATAAAATTAGGGTTTAAGGACGTTATGATACGCCCAAAACGTTCTACCTTAAAAAGTAGGTCAGAAGTCAACTTAGATCGCGATTTTAAATTTTTACATAGTCCATTAACATGGGAAGGCATTCCTATTATGGCAGCAAATATGGATACCGTTGGTACTTTTGAAATGGCAAAAGTATTGTCTAAGAACAAACTCTTTACTGCCATACACAAGCATTATTCAATTGCTGAATGGAGTGAATTTTTGAAAAGTGCTGCAAAAGGTATTGAAGATTATATTGCTGTAAGTATTGGTATTAGCGAGCATGATGCGAAAAAGCTTTCAGAAATAATTAAATTAAATCCAAAATTAAAATTTATTTGTATTGATGTTGCTAATGGGTATTCGGAGTATTTTGCTGAATTTGTAAAACTTACCAGAGAACAATATCCGGAAAAAGTAATTATTGCGGGTAATGTCGTTACCGGTGAAATGGTTGAGGAGTTATTACTTTCTGGCGCAGATATCATTAAAGTTGGTATTGGACCAGGGTCGGTTTGTACGACACGCGTAAAAACAGGTGTTGGATATCCCCAACTATCTGCTATCATTGAATGTGCAGATGCAGCTCATGGTTTAGGTGGCCAAATTATAAGTGATGGAGGGTGTTCCTCTCCGGGAGACATTGCCAAAGCTTTTGGCGCTGGAGCCGATTTTGTAATGTTGGGCGGAATGTTAGCTGGACATGATGAAAGTGAAGGAGAAATGATTAATAAATACGGTAAATCTTATAAATGCTTTTATGGAATGAGTTCATCAACTGCCATGGAAAAACATGTTGGAGGTGTTGCAGAATATAGAGCTAGCGAAGGAAAAACAGTCGAAGTACCTTACCGTGGTAAAGTTGTAAATACTTTGCAAGATATTTTAGGAGGATTAAGAAGCACTTGCACTTATGTTGGTGCCGCTAGATTAAAAGAATTGACAAAACGTACTACGTTTATAAGGGTTGCGGAACAAGAGAATAAAGTGTATAACCAAAAAAGCAATTAAGCCTTAATTGTCTTTAATTATTTTTCCTGTTGAACCCGTTTTACAAGGGACTAACTCATAAACATAATTGGGATTTATATGAGCCTCTTTTCTATGCGACACATAAATAATAGCAGTATTAGTTTCTTCTGAAATCTTATTAATTAATTTTGCTAATATCTCTGAATCATTATCATCAAGTCCATTAGTCGGTTCGTCTAATATTAATAATGGTGGATGTTTTACCAGGGCCCTAGCAATTAAAACCAACCTTTTATGTCCGTTTGATAACGAATTAAAATACTCATCTTTGAGTTGGAACATATTTAATACATGCAACCATTTTTGTGCAATATCAATTTGAATATCGGTAGGGTAGTTATAAAGTCCAATTGAATCTAAAAAACCTGAAATAATCATATTTTCGATAGTATCTGAACGTTTGAAACCAATTAGCATTTCGGAAGAAAAGAATCCAATATGCCTTTTAATATCCCAAACAGTTTCCCCGCTCCCCTTTTTCATCCCAAATAAGGTCATATCTTGTAAAAACCCTTTTGGATTGTCTCCAGAAATGAGTGTTAAAATAGTGCTCTTTCCAGAACCATTTGGACCAATTAGTTGCCAAAATTCATTTGGCTTTATTTCCCAATAAATATTCTTTAGTATTGGTCTTTGTCCATAACTAACATTAACGTTCTTTAGTTTTATTAAAGACTTAAAGTTTTTCTTTTCTAGTTTGTAGCTTTTAGGAATGTTTCTAATAACGCGTCCTGAGGGTTCTTTATTTTTTTTGGTAATATCTAAAAACTGAAGCTTACCATCTTGCAGCATAAACACCTCTTTAATAAATGATAAAATATCTATCTTTCTAGTGGTAATTTGAACTACCAATAATTGATTGCTCAATTGAATTAATTTGTTTTTAATTTCTGATTGAGACTTTATATCAAGAGAATCAAAAACATTATCTAATACTATATAATCTGGATTTTGTAATAGAATATGGCTAAGTAATGCCTTTTTACGTTCACCTTCAGAGGAATTTCTAAGACTATTTTTAGTTTTGGTTTGAATATCAAAATGTCCGTAACGTATTTCTTCTTCGATAAACTTATTCAGCTTTATTTCAGAAAAAACAGCACCATTTAAATTGAACAACTCTTTAATAAGTTCTCCGGAAGTAATTCTGTTTAAGAGTTTATTTTTATTCTCTTTATTGGAAATGTATATAGCTATATGCTTTGGCACAACATATTATTGCTAAAAATTACAAGCTTTTTGTATGAAAAGGAACTAAGCCATCAATTGGTCTACGTTCAAAATTACCAACTTTAAAGCCCATTTCATCTGCAACTTCTTTAATTTCTTGTTGAGCAAAATAAGCTATTGAACCTGCAAAATGAACAGGAACTGTTTTAAGCTCCTCTTTAAACTGCATAATCATATTATTAACAAATATTCTAATACCCTTTTTAATAAGATTTATTGTGTATTCTGAATCTTTATGCAAAAACATAAACTCAGCAAAATTTGCTAAATATGCATTAGGACTGGGTTGTTTATATAAATTATATTTAATAAAATCGGCATCCATATTAAACTTACTACCAAAAGCCAATCTTACATTTTCTGGCATATGGTTAAAATAATAATCTCTAATTAACTGCTTACCATAATAATTACCTGAAGCATCGTCCATAAGTATATAGCCTAGAGATTTAACGCGCTGGTGTAATCGCTCTCCATCATAATAACTACAATTGGAGCCTGTACCTAAAATACACACTACTGCGGCTTCTTTAGGATGATTAATAGTGGAGTATACTGCAGCTAAAGTATCTTCATTCACTTCTATAAGTGCATTAATAAATATATCTTTCAAAACAGTTTCTAAAAGTTCTTTAGCATTTTCTGTTCCGCATCCAGCACCATAAAAAAAGACATGGGTAACCTTCTCTCTGTTGCTCCTTAATTCTTGACTCTTTAAAATTCTTTTAGCCAGTTTTTTTTCAGCCAGAATTGCAGGATTTAGACCTTTAGTACGAATCTTTTCCAATAATTTATTTCCGTTACTATCTACCGCAATCCAATCAGACTTAGTAGAACCACTATCTACAATTAAAATCATAAGTTTTAAAGAAAAAAAAACTCCACAGACTACTGTGCTATTTACACAATAACTCTGCGGAGTTATTATTATTAATTAAATATTATACTGACGCGATATGTTGTGCTAAATCAACTAATTTAGTTGAATAACCAAACTCATTATCATACCAAGATACTAATTTCACAAAGTTGTCATTTAATGCCATACTAGCATTAGCGTCGAATACACTTGTTCTTGGCTCAGATACAAAATCCTGTGATACTACACCTTCATCAGTATATCCTAAAACACCTTTTAATTCATTTTCAGAAGCATCCTTCAATGCAGCTTTAACTTCATCCCAAGATGCGCTTTTTTCTAAACGACAAGTTAAATCGACAACAGATACATCGACAGTTGGTACTCTAAATGCCATACCTGTTAATTTTCCATTTAATTCAGGAATAACTTTCCCTACTGCTTTTGCAGCCCCAGTTGATGCTGGTACAATGTTATTTAAAGAAGCACGACCTAATCTGTAATCTTTTCTAGATGGTCCATCAACTGTAAATTGTGTTGCCGTAGCAGCATGAACTGTAGTCATTAAACCTTCTGCAATCCCAAATTTATCATTAATTACTTTAGCAAGAGGCGCTAAACAGTTTGTAGTACAAGATGCGTTAGATACAATAGTATCAGCAGCAGTAATGTCTTTATGGTTTACTCCCATTACAAACATTGGTGCATCAGCCGATGGTGCAGAAATAGCAACCTTCTTAGCTCCAGCAGTAATATGTTTTTGGGCTCCTTCTAAATTAGTAAATATACCGGTACAATCTAAAACAACTTCAGCTCCGACTGCATCCCATTTTAAATCTTCAGGGTTACGCTCTGCTGTAATTCTTATTTCGTTTCCGTTAACAACTAAGTTGCCGTTGTTCGTTGAAATAGTTCCATCAAACTGCCCATGAACAGAATCATACTTTAATAAATAAGCTAAATGATCTACATCTAATAAATCGTTTATTCCTACTACTTCAATATCATTTGGTCTTGAAGCTGCTACTCTGAAAGCAATTCTACCTATTCTACCAAATCCGTTAATTCCTAATTTTAATTTTGACATATTCTTGTTTATAAATGTTAAATGCTCATGATATCTGAGACACGCAATAATTCTAAATTTATTTTTGTTTTTCCTTTTATAGCCATTTCTAATGGTGTTAATTCCATATTACCATTCATCAACCCTACCATGAAGTTTGTTTTTCCTTCCAACATAGACTCTACAGCCTTCACTCCCATTCTGCTTGCTAATACACGATCAAAGCACGAAGGGCTTCCTCCACGTTGCATATGACCGAGTACTGATACTCTTACATCATAATTTTCCATGTTTTCATCTACATAGTCTTTAAGTTCAAAAATATTTTTACCTATTTTATCGCCTTCAGCTACTATAACAATACTCGATGTTTTTCCTGAACTTCTACTTTTATTTAAAGATTCTACCAATCTATCTAACCCTAAATCTTCTTCTGGTATTAAGATTTCTTCAGCTCCACCGGCTATACCAACATTTAGTGCTATATGTCCTACATCACGACCCATAACTTCAATAAAAAATAACCTGTTATGCGAACTTGCTGTGTCACGAATTTTATCAATAGCATCAACTACGGTATTCAAAGCGGTATCAAATCCAAGTGTATGAGATGTACCAACTATATCGTTATCTATGGTACCTGGAATTCCCATAACTGGAAAACCGAACTCCTCATTAAATATCATAGCTCCAGTAAACGATCCATCTCCTCCTACAACCACTAAACCTTCAATGTCATTCTGAGCTAATTTCTCAAAAGCTTTTTGCCTTCCTTCTTTAGTTCTAAATTCTTTAGATCGTGCTGATTTTAAAATTGTACCTCCTTTATTTATAATTCCTCTTACACTTCGGGCATCCATTTGTTTGAAATCGCCTTCTATCAATCCTTCATATCCGCGGTATACACCAACACATTCTATATTATGATAAGCACATGTTCTAACTACAGAACGAATGGCTGCATTCATTCCAGGAGAATCCCCTCCAGAGGTTAAAACCGCTATTTTTTTTATTGCCTTCGACATTAATTTTTAAATTTAACAAGGTAAAACTACTAAACAAAACCCATATATCTATGGCATTTACAGTAAATTACTATCACTCTTAAAACTATAACGTTTTAGTTGATAAAAAAAGTTAACGATTTGAAAAACAGAGCGAAAAAGCTGCTATTTTTTTGAAGAAGACTTGAATGAAATATATTCTGGAATAGATTTTTTGGCTTCTTTTTGTAAAGATTGTTCTGTAGATTTTTGGTTTTTATTTGATTTAAATAGCTTTTTAATAAGTTCTTTAAACGTATCAAAATCTACATTATACGAAAGACCAACACCTTGAGTATAACCTATGGCTTCACCAAAATTTCTAATACTATTTTCCCTATTAAATACTTTAGCAGTAAGTGTTCCTTCTTCATTTAAAAGAAAATCAATTTCAACATCACCCGCAATTACAGTTTCTGTTGCTCCACCTACTGGAACCCCTACTTTACCATTTATTAATACACGGTCGCTAATTTGAGTTTGTAATGTTACACCAAACCGATCATCAGTTTGATAATCCGGTCTATTTTGTCCAGCTTCATAATTTAAACCTACATTAACTTTACTATCATCAGAAGTAAATATGCTATTAATAATACCATTAAGACGTTCAGCAATAGTACCAGAAGCATTTAAATCATTAAAACCACTTGAAAAAGATCCTGTTGACACTAAAAATAGTGCTTGAGTATCTCGCTCATCTTGGGATTCTAAACGATAATTAAGCTCAGACTTTATAGTAGAATTCACATTAGGGAACTCAAAACTAAAATTAGGATCAAGTTGTTCTAAATCGCCATTCAAACTAATATTAAGCTCTACGGGAATACTTCTATTTATAGGATTATCAAGTAAGGGTGAAGGATTTGTTTGTGTTTTGTAGGTAGCCAGCATATCTATTTTAGGCTTTGATGGTTCACCTTCCCAAGCAATAGTTCCTCCTGGTTGTACTATAAACTCTTTTTGAACTAGCCCACCAAAAGCGAAGTTATAAACCCCTTCAAACACCGCAAAATCGCCCCACATATTAAACTTATCATTTGTGTTTATTTCAACTAACAAACCTCCAATACCTCTACCCTTTAAAGCGTGTCCTGTTTCTTTGTCAATAATTAATTCTACTTCTGCATCTTCAGTTACATCTACATCAAAAGTAAGTTCCAGTCCTTTTATTTCATTAAATTCTACTTCTTCTCCTTTTTTTCTAGCTTCTTTTTCTTCTTTGGTTACAAAATGTATATATGTATTATCCCCAAATGACACTGCATCACTCAAAGGAATTTTAAATACTGTTCCTCTTTTGGTTTCTCCAACAACACTTATAACCAATTGCTCTGTAGGTCCATATATACTTGCTCTTCCTCCTATAAACCCAGTTCCATAATAGAGTGATTCTTCAGATTCTTCAGTATCTAAAACTAGTAAACGAGGTGTTGTAATATTTAAACCTAAGCTCCAATTTGAAAAATTGACATGACTCAGAGAACCATTTAATAAGCCTTCAGAATTATATTTCGAATCTGTTAACCTTATATTATTAAAAATAAAACTCTGGTCTTTTAAGCTAACTGAAGCATTGGTATTAAAATCATAATCTACATTAAGATAAGGAATTCCTAAACCTCCGTTCTTAATGATTAAATTACCATTTATATCTGGCTTTATAAGGTCTCCAACTACTTTTACATTACCATTAGCTTCACCTCGAATATCTGACAAAACACCATCCAATAGCGGATTTAAAGGAACCAAATTAAACGCATTAAAATCAAGTGCTACATCAATTGTTGAACGCCTTCCTGAAACAAAAATATTTCCTTTTGCAGCAAATGATCGGGTTATATCATTCTTAATAGTAGCGTCTATACTGTAATTAGTTAGTGATTCATTACCAGTTACTGTAGCATCAAATGAGCCTAATAAAAAATCATTAACCTTAAAATCGTCAATTACAATAGTTGAATTTGG
>NZ_CAJQQI010000163.1 GCF_905480415.1 uncultured Algibacter sp.
AGACGTTAGCGCACATTGCTCACTCAACTGATTTCTGACTATAGCAAAGCGCAACTGTTGCATACGACTGACCTTCCAAAAGGCATATCTAAACTTATATAAAAGAATAGAAAAGCTAACGCTCTCCAATCTAAACGCAATATTTGCGCAAAATTATATTTCATATTCTTGTATTTAAAAAAAGTAAGAAAATATTAAACGTGCCCTAACAATGTGTATAAAAAATCGCTACTTTTATACCAATAATTTTGGGAGTTGCTTTGTTTGCTAGCTTCTGATTTTCCTTCGGAAAATCCTCGCACTCAAACTACGCAACTTTCCATACACCAACCGTTATATGCAAGCATTAAAAGCTGTATGAATAGAATACAAAATATAGAAAACGAGATTTCCGAGTTAAGAAATCAATTGCAAAATCATAAACTTTATGAAAACCTAAAGAATGTAGATGACATTAAAGTTTTTATGGAGAATCACGTATTTGCTGTTTGGGACTTTATGTCACTTTTGAAATCTCTTCAAATAAAACTCACAAATGTTCAAACACCTTGGATACCATCTAAAAACGCAACACTTTCGAGATTCATAAATGAAATAGTTCACGGGGAAGAAAGTGATATTAATGAATTAGGAGAACCTAAAAGTCATTTTGAAATGTATTTAGATGCAATGAGACAAGCAAAAGCAAATACAACTGAGATTAATAAATTTATTAATCTTCTTGAATCTGACAATACCGTTGAATATTCATTGAACGAAGTTAATATTGACAAAAGAGTTGCTGATTTTGTTACATTTTCATTTTCAATCATTGAGACGAATAAGGCACATCTTGTTGCTTCTGCATTTACATTTGGACGAGAAGATGTAATTCCTGATATGTTTATTGAAATACTCAAAAGTGCTGATTCTGAAAACAAGTCATATAGCAAGTTGACATATTATCTTGAAAGACATATAGAATTAGATGGGGATGAGCACGGTCCGTTATCTCTTAAAATGATTTCTGAGTTATGTGGAAATGATGATCATAAGTGGAGTGAAAGCTTGGCAGTTGCAAAGAAATCTTTAGAGAAAAGAATTTCGCTATGGGATGCAATTAGTGATTTAATACAAAAAGAAAAAACAGCACATAACAATGTGTATAGTGCGTAGCACCCTGCGGGATGCTGCGACACCATATACTGGACGTTCCGTGTGCAATATGATCCAATCACTATAAAAAAAACAAAGAAAATATTTAACTGGATTTTAACAGGTATAGGTTGTTCATATCTTATAATAACATTTTTTCCTGTATTTCTCTTCGCAAATAAATTAGAATACAAGAACTTTTCTGTGTATTATCATTCCAATGATATCAATATAAACGAATTAAAGTTAGTTCTAGACAAATCGGAAAAATTACTAAAAGGTACCGAACTATTTAAAATTGGAATAACCCAAGATATTTTTATTTGTAGTAGTTATAATGAGTTTACTTTTTTTGCACCGATATCAAGAAAAGCATATGGCATAAACAACCCTATCTCTCAAAATATTTTCTTGACAAAGTCATCTATTTCAGGAAACTATATCTTAAGAAATGGAGACGAAAACAACAAGTATTCATTAAGTGGAGTTATTGCGCATGAAACTGTTCATTCTCTTCTAAGGAATGAACTGGGATTATTAAAATATAAATTACTTCCTTTATGGAAAAATGAAGGATATTGCGATTTTATTGCAAATGAAAGTTCTTTTGACGAAAAAAAAGGATTGACAGACATTTGTAATGATGAAGTTAACTCAGAATCTGCCTCTTTTAAATATTTTAAGTTTAGAAAAATAACACAATATTTATTTGAGGATAGGAAAGTCTCGTTAAATAAGTATTTAGATGAAGATTTTGATTTAGAAAATATAAATAATAATTTGAAGGAAAAATACTGTACACAACAAAGTATATAATTTATTGCCAGTTCTAGCCTACTTCCGAAAGCCCTCGCGGATTTTCTATTTGGTTTGTATTTGCTAAATTAGGTGCTTAAAACATGCAACAAACCATATACAAAAACGTTGGCAGTAATTATGAAATTCAATATTTTAATAATATTTTCCTTGATTGTGTTGTCCTCTTGCAACACAGAAACCAAAAAGAAGGATACTAAAACAAAGAAAATCAGCTCTATCCAAGAAAGGAAAGCATCTATTAGTATCTCACGTGATAAGTATAAAGATCAATTATATGGTTTTTGGCTGGGACAATCTATTGCTAATTGGACTGGACTGGTTACAGAGATGGATAAAATCGGCAATATCGGAGAAATTAAAACGGGAGATTTTTATACAAGAGAGGACTGGGGAAAACCTGATCAACCCAGTATATGGGGAGAAGGTATCCCGAGTAACTTATCCTCTACCATAGATTTTGTTTTTAAAGACACAAATGAAATTTGGGGCTCAGATGATGATACGGATATAGAATATATGTACCAGCATCTTCTTTACACAAACGAGACTAGTATTTTATCTCCGCAACAAATACGTAATGGCTGGTTAAATCACATGAAACATGAGGAGGAAAATTTTTTATGGGTCTCCAATCAAAAAGCATTTGATTTAATGAATCAAGGCATGCTTCCTCCTGAAACTGGAAATCCCAATAACAACGAGCATTATGAAATGATCGATGCCCAATTAACTACAGAGATATTTGGATTATTCTCGCCTACCAGACCAGATGTAGCATTAAAGATTGCCCATTTACCCATTCAAACCACTGCTCGAGATGAAGCTGAATATATTTCAAAGTTTTATGTAACAATGCATGCTTTGGCTTCAAAAACAGATGTTAGCAGAAACTTGAGTCAGCAAATATTTTGGATGGCAAATAAGGCAAGTAACATTCTCCCTGATAGTTCATATGCCGCCGATATGTTTAACTACACTCAGAAATTGTATGAATCGGGTATCACTTGGGAGAAAACGAGAGATTCTATTTACTATAAATATCAAGTGAAGCAGGAAGCAGGATATGATATCACCTCAAAAAAATTATACTGCAATGGCTGCTTTGCAGCAGGAATAAACTTTGCATCAAGTTTGATAAGCTTATTCTATGGAGAAGGAAATTTAAAGGAAACTATAAAAATTGGATCACTTGCAGGATGGGATTCGGATAACCCAACTGCAACTTGGGGAGGATTGATTGGTTTTATGATTGGAAAAAATGGTGTAGAAGAAATTTTCGGTAGAAAATTCTCCAATCAATTTAATATACACAGAACTAGACAAAATTTCCCCAATGATGGCATAGATTCATTTGAAAATATGGCTAAAAAAGGATTGATTATAATAGATAGATTAGTTAAAGAAGAGTTAGGCGGAACAATTGATATAGAAAAAAACATTTGGAATATCCCTCAGAGTGACAAGAAATGAATAAAACGAATGTATAAAGGTGCTTTACAAGTAATTTAATAAAATGAAATATTTTAAACTCATATTAGTCTTTATAAGCTTATTTTTAGGTTTCTCGAGCAGCTTTTCTCAAACTAAAATTATGTCGTACAATATCAGGTATGACACTCCAAATGATGGTGATAATTGGTGGGAACTAAGAAAGGATGAAGTCGTGGAATTACTAAAATACTACAGTCCAGATTTTATAGGGATACAAGAAGCTATGCCCAATCAGTTAAAATTCGTTGCTAATAATCTAGACAAATACAATTATATTGGATACGGCAGAGATGGTTTGGGTACTAATAGTGAAGGTGTTCCTCTTTTCTACAACAGTGATAAGTATCAACTATTAGGACAAGAGGTATTTTGGCTGTCTGAGACTCCTCAAAAAATCTCTAAAGGTTGGGATGCTGATTTTAAAAGAATTGTTGTGTATGGAAAATTCAAAACCAAAAAATCAAATCAAATTGTTCATATTTTTAACACCCACTTTGATCATAAGGGTGAAAATGCACGTTTGAAGTCAGCAGAATTAATAGTAGATTATATAAATAAGAATCAGTTGGCAGATAAGAAAATTGTATTAATGGGTGATCTCAATTGTCTCCCTTCGGAATCACCTATTAAGTTGCTCGAGCAGGAGTTTAATAATAGTTACAAAATAAAAAGTGCTTCTGTATATGGTCCCATTGGTACGTTCAATAGGTTCAACACAATGAAAGCTGCTACAAAAAAAATAGATTACATATTTACAAAGAATATAGATGTAAAAAGTTATCGATGCATTGATGACAGAAGAAAGAACAATCTAAACCTGTCTGACCATTTTCCAATAATAATAGAGATCTGAAATACTATTGCCAACAATATATAAATTGCATTAAAACGCATTTTATACTGACCGTTAGCGGTAATTACAACAACGATTCAAATCTGATAAATGTATAATACTTGAACTTTTAAGAAATGAAATATCCAAATCTCTATAAAGCATTTAATAGACATATAGACTTACCTATTGATGTATATCTAGATTTAGAAGGCCGGCTAATCCACAAAAAATTAGGCAAAAAAGAGTTTTTATTTAGAGAAGGCGAAGTGGTTAAATACTTACCATTTATTAACGATGGACTAATGATAAATTACATAGTCGAAGAGGATGGAGAAGAACATGTAATCCAAATTCGGGGGACTGGTTTATGGCTTGGTGATTTATACAGTTTTTTTTCAGATGTAAGAACAAGATTCAATATTCAAACTTGCCAACCTACTGAATTGCTGATGATAAATCATGAAACATTTGATTAAATAACCAAAAATCATCCTGTTTATGAAAAGTTCTTTCGCTTGAACATTCAGGAAGCATATGTCCAAACTCTAAATAGAATTTATAATCTACATAGTGCAACTGCAGAAGAAAGGTATCTTGAATTAATCAAAAACATACCTGATTTATTAGATAAAATTCCTCATTACCTTATTGCTTCTTACCTAAATATCAAGCCCCAATCTTTAAGTCGAATTCGAAAAAATCTTAAATAAATCATTCCTATTAACATAGGTGAATGAAATACAGTTTTTAGGTAATTAACTTCGAACGCATATTATTTAAGCCTAATTATTACTTTAAAGGTAAGTGCCATGAATAGATATATATGCATACTTGTAATACTTCTTACCATCTTCGGTTCTTGTTCAAAAGATGAATCAGTTGAAATTGAGCTACCTAAAAATACTGTTGACCACAGTTGGGCACCTTTGACCCGAACAACAAGTAACATTACTTTAGCTGAAGAGGACAATCTAAGTTTCCAATCAAATTCTGTGGAGTTAGATTTTTATCGAAACACTGCTTATACCTGTGGTTTTTCAGGTAACTATACCTTCCTCGTAGTTGAACCTGTCAATAACCCTGGAGCCGAAGCTCCGCTATGGGTATATCTTCATGGGGGTGGTGCTGGTTATTTTAATGAAAATGAACAGTATATCATTGGAGTAAGTCCAGTTAATGGTTCACCTCACAATCCGAACAATCACAATACAGAAAAGACAATAGAAGACCTAAGAGACGGTCAACTCATTCACAATACTCATACTAACAGTGGACAAATTGAAAGTAGTACGCTCACAAGAAGAATTGAGGAAGGTTATCGCGTATTAATTGTTTCTATGAGTGATCATGACCTTCATTCAGGTATGGGAACCCCTTACCCAAACAATCCGAATGGAGGGGAAGTAAATGGTTTGCAGGCCAATATGGCTGCTATTGATTATACTGTTTCAAATTATCCTACAACTCACGTATTTGCTCATGGCACCAGTGCTGGATCTATTGGTGCTTTTATTTTGGCTTATGCATACAATTTAGAAGGGATTAAACTTAATGGTATTATTATGGATTCTCATTTGGCTTCAACTAGAACTGATATTTTAAATCCGTTGTTAGCCGGTGTTAGTGGATTCCCATTTGGAGCAGATTTTATCGCTGAAGAATTTTCTAAAAAAGTTGGATGGGCAGCTGACCCTGATAGATTCCCAGGAATTGAGTATGTAATAGATAACGGATATGATATACCCTCGTTAGATATTTATGGCAATTTAGATCCAGGATGTGGAGGTGGACTAGCTCGAATTGATGAAGCCCATTCGGTTGGCTTAGATAACTGTGATTGGGTACATGATGGTTTTAGACAAGCAGTTGCGACGCAACCAAACAGTGTGCACAAAGTTCGCGTAACCACAGGTTTTGGTCATGTTCCAACTAATTACGATAGCCCCGCCAATGATTTTGTTGATGAATTCATAAGTGAAATTTTAGCTACCAACCCGCCCAATCCTTTTAATTAAAATCTTAGTCAAGAAACAAATCTAGAATGAAAAATCTAATTTATTACACAATGGTGGGGCTATTCCTTTTTACATCATGCAAAAAGGATGACATTCAACCAACCGACCCTAATTTATTTGTTCCACCAACGGTAAGTAGAACGATAACACAAATTGCACTAGTCGATGAGATGACTGTCGAGGATGAAAACTTTAATATAAACTTAGAATTTTATAGAAATGAAGCCTATGAAGCAGGATTGTCCACTGAAGCCAACCCTGAGCACTACACTTTTATGGTCATAAACCCCAATAACGACCCTAACGTTTCTGCACCACTTTGGGTTTGGCTGCATGGTGGGGCACAAGGTTATTTCGATGAACTAGGAGCATATCAATCGTATAAAACTCAAGATGAGAATAGCTGGAATCATGAAGAATCATTTGATGACCTCTGGCAGAATATCACTGTTCGAACCATTCAAAATGGCCAATTAATAGATAACACATTAAAAAGACGAATACAGGAAGGTTATCGAATACTCGTAGTATCTTATAGCGATCATGATTGGTATTCTGGATTAGGAACAATTTATCCCAATAATCCAGCTAATCCCAATGCGCAAGTAAACGGATTACAAGCAACAATGGCTGCAATTGATTATACAGCTGCCAACTATCCAACTACACATGCTTGGCTTCATGGCACCAGTGCTGGTTCAATAGGTGCTTGGTCCGCAACATTAAGCTACCAACAAGAAGGACGACCAGTAACTGGACTAATTGGTGATTCTGGAGCTTTAGTTGAAACATCTGATGCAATATTTGATGCCTATTTGGAAACAGGCCAACTTAATTATGATGCGTCATGGAGACCAGAAGGAATTCAAGAAAAAGTTGGTTACTTTGCCAATCTCGAAAATCAAGTTCACCCTAAAGCTCAAATCAACACTAATGATTTTAGAGCATCACCCGGATTATGGATAGCTGGGCTTTCAGACCCTGCTTTGGCTGCAAACCTAAATCCAGTACAAGAATCCATTGATGAAGGGTTTGACAACAACGCTGAATATTTGATGAGTGGATTAAACCAAGCCATTAAAGAACAACCTAGTTCACCTCATGAATTGCATTTCTTACCAAATACAGGTCATGTTCCGACTAATAAAGAAGGTCCTGCTAATGATTTGGTCGATAATTTCATTGATAGAGTACTGGCTTCAAATACGGCACCTTTTTGATATGTGACACAAGAAAATAATAAGAACAAAACTGCCGCAAACACCGTATAAATTTAATTGCTAGTGCAAGCCTACCTTCGAAAATCCTTTCGAATTTTCTATTCCGTTTGTATTTGCTAATTTAGGTGCTTAAACACGCAACGAAATCGCCCACAAACACGTTGTACGCAATTTGAGAAAACTAAAATGGAAGGAATAGGAAATACACCACTTGTAAAACTAAGACACCTTACTGATTTTAATTCTGCAGATATTTATGTAAAAATTGAGGGAGCAAATCCTACCGGAAGTATGAAAGATAGAATGGCACTTGCTATGATTGAAGGTGCTGAAAAAAGGGGCGAATTAAAACCCGGCGGAACTGTAGTTGACTATACAGGTGGAAGTACTGGAAGTTCTTTGGCAATGATATGTTCTGCAAAAGGTTATAAAGCACATTTTGTTTCTTCAGATGCTTTTGCTGAGGAAAAATTGCAAACTATGAGAGCATTTGGAGCAGAACTTGAACTGATTCCAAGCGAAAATGGAAAAATAACAGCTAGGATTATTGATAAAGCACTGGAAAGAGTTCGAGAAATTGCAAAACAACCAAATACGTTTTATACTGACCAATTTAAAAACATAGACAATCGTAATGCTTACCATAAAATGGCTTACGAAATAATGGATGTTTTGGGAAATGATATTGATGAATTTATAGCTGGTGTAGGTACTGGAGGATGTTTTTCCGGAAACGCTGAAATATTCAAAAAAGAAATCTCTGGAATTAGATGTATTCCTATCGAACCTTTTAATGTAAGAACATTATCTGGTGGAGATACGTCAGGAACACATAGACTTGATGGAATGGGAGCTGGATTTATTCCAGAAATTTGTCGCTTGGATTTAGCAGATGAAATAATTTCTGTAAAAGATGAAGATGCATATGAAACAGCTAGGAAATTAGCAAGAATTGAAGGCGTTTTTGGCGGAACTACATCTGGCTCCAACGTTTGGGCTGCTTTACAAAGAGCGAAAATAATTGGGAAAGGAAAAACAATTGTAACTGTTATTTGTGATTCAGGATTGAAATACTTAAGCGGAGATTTGTATAAATAAAAACTACGTACAACAACGTGTATAAAACATAGCTAATAAGGGCTTTCCGAGAGGATTTTGCTTATTTGAAAAGACTGCCAAATTTTTAAATTTGGCTTTTAAAATTGATAAGTTAAAAACAAAATATAAAAATTCGACTCTGTGTTTATCCGAAAAGTTAGCGTCTTTTTACATGCTACGTTTCATACACAAATCGTTGTGCTTCATTATCATAAACCGCTAACCAATGATAAAATTCTTTAGAAAAATTAGACAAAAACTACTGACTGAAAATAAATTTAGTAAATATTTGATTTATGCTATTGGTGAGATTCTATTGGCGGTAATTGGAATATTGATAGCGTTGCGTATTAATAACTGGAATAAGGAGCTAAAATTAGTGCAGCAGCAATTCAGATTTTAAAGATTTTAAAGATTAAAACGTTACTATTTACTGAAACTAAAAAAAACAAAAACAACCCAAGACATCTTGTTGGCTTTACAAGAATCAAAAATTATCTTTACGGGATAACAGTACCAAAACACTATTAGATATTGACAAACTATATATATTTGAGGACATACAGATCGAAAATATTATAGATGATTATTTATCTGTGGTAAAGTCTGCTGGTAATAATCGTAAAGAATTACAAATAATTATTGAAGAAATCATTAAATAAACAACAGCTTCAAAATTAGGCAAAAAAGCTTAAATAAAATATCCGAAATTATCAATAATCCTTTTAAATAAATCCTTAAAATATATTTTCATAACTTTAAAGATAAATAGTGTTATAACAAATTAATAATATCAAATGAGGGGGAAATCACGAAATGAGAGAACGGCGCACTATTTGGAAACAATCAATTCGTTAGGTTCTCTACTAATGCGGACTGATTCGGCGCATGAGGCTGCTTGGATTGTTGCGAAGCACGCCGTTGGGGAGTTGGGATACATTGATTGTATTATTTACTTGATCAATGATGATAAAGAACTTGTTCAAATTGCAGCTCACGGAAATAAAAACCCCAGTTCACGTCATATTGTGAATCCTATTAAACTGAAAATAGGTGAAGGTATTTGTGGTCACGTTGCCCTAACAGGCGTAAGCGAGATTGTTAGAGACACTTCAAAAGATCCAAGATATTTAGTTGATGACGAATTACGTCATTCGGAGATGACCGTACCTATTTTTTCAGATGACCATGTGATTGGAATTATCGATTCTGAGCATCCAAATAAAGATTACTTTTCAGATCATGATTTGAAAATATTTAAATCGATAGCATCTATACTATCTTTCAAAATTTCTCAAGTAAAAGCAATTGAAGATCTAGCCACTATAAACAAAGAACTTGAAGTTCAGAACCTAGAAAAACAAAAACAAGCAAATGAATTAGTCATTGCTAAAAAAGAATATGACTCTCAGAATCAACAGCAGAAAAAAATTGTAGACAAATTATCTGCCGAAATCGTAAAACTTGAATTTGAAAACCATCAGAATAAAACAAAAGCAATCAAATTAGATATTGCTATCAACAAAAGCCAAAAAGAAGCAGAAGCCATTGCTATCAAAGAAATTGCCTTTAAAAAAGAGCTAAAAAAAACCCGTATCGAAACAGAATCTATTGCTAATGAATTGCGCCAGTTTATTGAAACTGCGAATGCTCCT
This sequence comes from uncultured Algibacter sp., assembly GCF_905480415.1. Classification (GTDB taxonomy): domain Bacteria; phylum Bacteroidota; class Bacteroidia; order Flavobacteriales; family Flavobacteriaceae; genus Algibacter_B. The sequence continues at coordinate 10,268 of NZ_CAJQQI010000163.1, forward strand.
ATTTTCGGCATCGATAGTGAAGGGATGGTCAACGAATGGAATCAGACATCAGAAAAGATTACCGGCTTTACAAAAAAGGAAGTACTAGGTCAGGATTTGGTAAAGAGGTACATCACTTCAGCGTATCAAACCAAAGTAAAAAAAGTACTAGATAACGCCCTAAAGGGAGAAGAAACTGCAAACTTTGAGTTTCCAATTTTTTCCAAAGATGGTAATCGTGTAATGATTTTACTCAACTCATCTACACGTAGAAATGTAAATGGTGAAATTGTTGGTATGCTTGGTGTAGGACAGGACATTTCGAAAATGGACGAATTGCGAACTGTATCAGATGCTATTGCAAAAGAATTGCGCCAGTTTATTGAAACCGCCAATGCTCCTATTTTTGGTATTGATAGTAATGGGATGGTCAACGAATGGAATCAGTCATCAGAAAAGATTACCGGCTTCACAAAAGAGGAAGTACTGGGTGAAGATTTAGTAGCAACGTATATCAATTCAAACTATCAAAAAAGTGTAAAAAAAGTACTAGATAACGCTCAACGTGGAGTAGAAACTGCAAACTTTGAGTTTCCGCTATATGCCAAAGATGGAAAGCGTATAATGATATTATTAAACTCATCTACGCGTCGTAATTCAGATGGTAAAATTATTGGTATGCTGGGTGTAGGACAAGATATTACCATTCTTAACGAATACAAAAAAAACTTAGAATCGAAAGTAGAATACCGTACGCAAGAACTTCAAGAATCCTTGGAACGTGAAAAGGAATTGGGCCAGCTTAAAACCAGTTTTGTTTCGATGGCATCGCATGAATTTAGAACGCCACTTACGTCTATTAAAGCAATCTCAGATATTATTTTAAGGTATTCTAATAAATTGTCTCAGGAAAGTATAAACGCGCGTCTGGAGAAAATTAAAAAAGAAGTAGATGACATGACCATCATGCTCGACGATATCTTAATTATAGGGAAATCTGAGGCTCAAAAATTAGCCTTTAATCCTGATATTGAAGATATTGTTTTTTTAATACGACAGATTATAACTGAATACCAGTTCAGTGACACCACAAACAGACAACTAATTTATGATATCCCAAACTCTATTATCATGATAAATGTTGATAAAAAATGGATTAAACACATAATTATTAATCTTATTAGTAATGCGGAAAAGTATTCAAATAAAAATACGCCAATTAAAATAAGCATACATCAAAATCAAAGCAACATTTCTTTTAGTTTTCAAGATTATGGTATTGGAATTTCAAAACAAGACATTAAAAAGCTGTTTGAACCTTTTCACCGCGGGTCGAATGCACAAAATATTCCGGGTACAGGATTGGGGTTATCTGTTTTACAACAAGCCGTTGACTTGCACAATGGAAAAATAGAAGTTGAAAGTAACCTTGGTAAAGGATCAAAATTCAAGATAATTTTACCTTATAATATAGATTAAAATGAAAAAATGTAAAATATTAGTTATTGAAGATACTGAAAGTATTCGTGAAGAACTCAAGGAGATTTTAACTTTTGAGGGCATGCATCCAATTACTGCAAAAAATGGGCAAGAAGGGATCGATTTAGCCAAAGCAAATATTCCTGATCTTATATTATGTGACATTATGATGCCCGAAAAAGATGGTTATCAGGTGCTAGATGCAATCAAAAATATCAAACAACTAAGCACCACACCTTTTATTTTCTTAACAGCAAAATCTACAACTGAAAATAGACGAGAAGGAATGATATCGGGAGTAGACGATTATATTACCAAACCCTTTGATATTGATTTGTTAATCAAATCAATAAAGAGTCGTTTGTACAGTCATAAAAAAAGAAAAGAATCCGAAAGTATTAAATTTAGAGCCTTACAGCACAATATTAGCTTTGCTATCCCTCACGAATTACTTACTCCTCTTAACGGTATTATAGGACTCTCTAGCTTAATGAAAGACCCAGAAATGGAGATAAGTCAAAAAGAAGTTATAGATTTTTCAAAAGGAATTTTTGAATCTGGTCACCGACTATTAAGCACTGTTCAAAAGTTTATTTATTATACCGAAATTGAACTACTACTCAATAATGATGTGAAAAAAGCTTTATTACGAAAAGAAATTACGAAAAAAGGTGAATGTGAGTTAAACGAACAATGTGTTAATATATCCCAAAAATTTAATCGGGAGTCTGACCTTGAGTTACATATTGATCATTTTGACATCAAAATAAGTTCCTTTCATTTTGAGGTCATTATTGCTAATATTCTAGACAATGCTTTCAAGTTTTCTGATAAGGGCGACAAGGTTATAGTAGAGGTAGAATTAGACGATTCTCATTTACATATTGCAGTTATTGATGAAGGTTTAGGATTTGGTGAATTCAAACTAAACGAAATTGATGCCTTCACTCAATTTAACCGAGAAAAGATGGAGCAACAAGGTTTAGGACTTGGATTAATCATCAGTAAAAAACTAATAAACTTCTATGAAGGAGAGTTGAATATAACCAATAACAAATCCAAAGGAAGCCATGTTAAATTATCCTTTTTGCTAGCTGAATAAAAACCGTGGGGTAACAATAGACATTGTGTATTCTAAAATTAATACCAGAACCAAATATTGCGGCAGCAAATACCATTTTAAGTGAGTTGAATTTGACGTGTTTTAAAATACCATATTTACTTTTTGTAGCACATTAGAATTAAAAAACATACATTATATTTATAAAATTGTAGAATTTACTTCTATTCAGAATTTGGACATGAGATTGTTTTTCCTCAAGAATTAGATACCTATATAAAATCTATTGGTTTTAGTATTACAAACAAGTTTTGGGAGTTTTGAAAAAACCACATTTAATGATAATTCTGTCAAACAAATATTTGTTAATAAGCAAACTATCTTCGAATTCTAAATAATTTATTACGATTAACAGTTTCTAGATAATAAACGTTTATCAAATACTCGTAAATAAAAAATGTCTGTTTTAACCTTAAGAGAATTTATTAATTCTTCGCAATTTAGGAATAGTATCTGGTCTAATCATAATAGAAAAGAAGCTCTCCTAGACAGACTATTGGTTCAAAACGAGCTTACAACTAAAGTAATTGAAAAGATAGATACAGAATTATAAAATAAATAACGAAAGCACAAGACCGTGTATAATTCATTGCTTTGGTAGTTGCCTATTTGAAAAATTCCTTCGGAATCTTCTCTGGTTCGTTTTTGTTTACTAAATTAGATGCTAAACTACGCAACTAACCATATACAAATACGTTAGGCGAAATATATCAGACTTAATAGAATATGAATTTATTAAATAAACTTTACCGAATTTTTCTATCTGAATACGCCAAACAGCGGATTGAAAAAACAATACTATATGTTGCGTTATTTGGCTTTTTTATTCACTTAATTTTAATTTACTTATCAAAATTTGGTATAGTAAATTTGTCTTTAGAATCGGAATTATTTAAAAATCCGATATCGGCAATTTACACCCCATTCTCATTTATACTTGTTTATGAAGTTTACTTATTAATCTATTACTTACCAAAATCATTTACCACCTACATAACTAAACAGTATGAAATTATAACACTTATAATTATCCGAAAATTATTTAAAGATTTATCTGCTCTTGAACTGTCATCAGATTGGTTTGAAATAAAAGGAGATTTGCAATTTACCTACGATATCTTGGCTTCAGTTATTCTTTTCTATCTGATTTTTCAGTTTCAAAAACAAGGAATGCAAAAATCAACGCAACAAAAGGACAATAAATTAAAAATTGAAAGATTCATTAATAGAAAGAAAATAATTGCCGTTGTTTTAGTTCCAATATTTTTTACGATGGCTTTGGTTACACTTTTTAATTGGACATCAGATATTTCCTTTACTTCAAACGAGTTGCCGAGTTTTGAAACGGTTAATAATTTATTCTTTGACGAATTTTTCACCGTTCTGATATTAGTGGACGTCGTTCTTCTGTTAATTTCCTTTTTTTACACAGATAAATTTCACAAAATAATAAGAAATTCTGGTTTTATAGTTTCAACAATTTTAATCCGTATGTCATTCGGAGTAAGCGGGTTAATAAGTACAATTTTAATTGTAGCAGCTATCCTGTTTGGATTAGCAATAATAATAATCCATAATAAATATGAAAAAAATACTTTGCCTAACAACGTAAAAAATTAATTGCTGGTTTTAGCCTATTTACGAAAGTCCTAGCGGACTTTCTATCTGTAATTTATTTGCTGAATTTAGTGATTAAAACACGCAACTAATATTATACAAGACCGTTAAACAAATAAAAATAAAATTCAATTCACATTATAACTAAGCGTTAAATAAAAACTAAAACCAGCGTAATCGCTGGTTTGTTTTTTATATTTGATTTTAGCTAAATAAAAAACATGCAGAAACATTTATTTTACTTATTTATAGGGCTTTTAACAGTATCTATTTCACAAGCCCAAAAACCAAAAACACCTTCATCATCAGAGATTTACCAATCTATTCAAAAACTTAATTTCCTAGGCTCTGTACTGTATGTTGCAGCACATCCAGATGATGAAAATACACGTTTAATATCATACATGTCTAATCACCTTAAAGCAAGAACTGCATATTTGTCTTTAACAAGAGGTGATGGTGGGCAAAATCTAATCGGACCAGAAATCAGAGAACTTTTAGGAGTGATTAGAACACAAGAATTATTAGCCGCAAGACGTGTGGATGGTGGTGAACAATTATTCACTAGAGCAAACGATTTTGGCTATTCTAAACACCCAGACGAAACTTTAGAGATTTGGGACAAAGACCAAGTGCTAAGTGACGTGGTTTTAGCTATTAGAACATTTAAACCAGACGTTATAATTAACAGGTTTGACCACAGAACACCAGGAAGAACGCACGGCCACCATACAAGTTCTGCTATGTTGAGTATGGAAGCTTTTGAACTTGCTAACAATAAATTAGCGTATCCTGGGCAACTAAAACAGACTGCTTTGTGGCAACCCCATCGTTTGTTTTATAACACAAGTTGGTGGCGATATGGTAGTCGAGAAAAATTTGATAAAGTTGACAAAAGCAATATGCTTAGTTTTGATATTGGCACGTATTATCAGCAAAAAGGTATCAGCAATAACGAATTAGCGTCTTTAGCCAGTAGCCAACATTTAAGTCAAGGTTTTGGACGCCTTTCCCAAAGAGGAACACAACAAGAATATATTGAGTTTTTAAAAGGCGAACCACTTTCTGAAAACGCAACTATTTTTGCGGGTATAGATACATCTTGGAACCGAGTAAAAGGAGGAAAAACTATCGGAGTCCTATTAAAAGCCGTTGAAGAGAACTTCAATTTTAGTAATCCTTCTTCTCATGTCACTCAATTAATTAAAGCCTATCAATTACTTCAAAATATTGAAGATAAACACTGGAAAAATCAAAAATCAAAAGAACTAAAAAGCATCATCCAAATGTGTGCTGGTTTATATTTAGAGGCTTCTGCTGAATCTAATTGGGGAACTCAAGGGGAACCTATAAATTTGGATATTGAGGTGTTAAATAGAAGCTCGCTTCCAATGACGCTGTTAAGCATAAAGAATGCTGGTGCTTTGGGGGTTTCAAAAAATATTGATTTAGAAAACAATACAAGATTCATATTCAAAGAGGTATTAAAAATTAGCGCTAATGAGCCACCAACGACGCCTTATTGGTTGAATGAAAAAGGGACATTAGGCATGTATAAGGTAAACGATTCAAACCTTATTGGATTACCTGAGACACCAAGAACACAAAATGTTGATTTCAATGTTTTAATTAATAATGTGCCATTTACTTTTACCAAGTCTGTTGTTCAAAGGTTTTCAAAACCAGACAAAGGCGAATTATACCGTCCGTTTGAAATCATACCTGAAGCTTCAGCAAAAATCACAGAAAATGTTATCATTTTAGATAGCGATCAACAACGAGATATCACTGTGGTAGTAAAAGCAGGTAGAGATAATTTGGAAGGCGATGTAGAATTTCGCCATCCTAAGGATTGGAGTGTTTTTCCTAAAAGTCAGAAAGTATCTATTACCCATAAAGGTGAAGAACAAATACTTATTTACACAGTTATTCCTCCGAAGAATCAAAGTGAAGGTTATATAAGTCCAATTATTCACATCGGTGATAAAGACTATACTAAGGAATTAATTGAAATAGACTATGAGCATATTCCTTTTCAAACAGTATCGCTGCCAAGTGAGAGTAAAATTGTTCGTTTAGATATTAAAAAACGAGGTGAAAATATTGCCTATATTCAAGGTGCTGGTGATGTTGTTCCAGAAAGTTTAGAACAGATTGGTTATAATGTTCGTGTATTGAAACCAGCTGATATTAATCCTGAAACCCTTAGCAGATTTGATGCGGTAGTTTTAGGCGTTAGAGCTTACAACATTATTGAAGATCTAAATTTCAAACAACAGCAATTGTTTGATTTTGTTGCAGAAGGGGGCAATATGATAGTGCAATACAACACAAGCAGAAGATTAAAAGTAGACACTCTAGCTCCTTATGAGCTAAAACTTTCTCGTGATAGAGTCACTGATGAAAATGCCGAAGTTCGTTTCTTAAATCCGAATCATGAAGTTTTAAATTTCCCCAATAAAATCACTCAAAAAGATTTTGAAGGTTGGACTCAAGAACGAGGATTATACTTCCCAAATAGTTGGGGACCAGAGTTTACGCCTATTCTTTCTATGAATGATAAGGGTGAATCAGCGAAAGACGGAAGTTTACTAGTTGCAAAGCATGGCAAAGGGTATTACACATATACAGGTTTAAGCTTTTTTAGAGAATTTCCAGCTGGTGTTTCTGGTGCTTATCGCCTATTCGCGAACATACTATCTTTAGGCAAAGACGACCTAAATCAAAATTCAAAACTAACCGATTAGTTATGACAGAAGACAAACCACCAAAACAACCTTGGCTTAAGCTATACTCTATTGTTTTAATAGCTAACGCCCTTTACATTATCGCGTTTTACTTGATCACAAAATCCTTTTAAATTATGCAAACATTAAGTTGGATTGACTGGTCTGTTCTTGGCGCAACTCTTATAGCTATAGTAGCTTATGGCACTTGGCAAACACGAGGTAGTAAAAATGTAAAAGATTATTTAAGAGGAGGTAACACCTCAAAATGGTGGACCATTGGTTTGTCCGTAATGGCTACTCAAGCTAGTGCCATAACGTTTTTATCTACGCCTGGACAAGCGTATAATGACGGTATGGGATTTGTGCAATTTTACTTTGGCCTTCCAATTGCTATGATCGTGATATGTATGGTTTTTATTCCATTATACCATCGTCTTAAAGTATATACCGCCTACGAATTTTTAGAAAACAGATTCGATTTAAAAACAAGAACACTTGCTGCTATTCTATTTTTAATTCAGCGTGGTTTGGCTGCTGGTATCACCATTTTTGCACCTGCCATTATTTTATCGGTAGTTTTAGGTTGGGATTTATTAACCCTTAATATTATTATTGGATTTCTAGTTATTATTTACACCGTTTCAGGTGGTACAAGAGCTGTAAACGTAACTCAAAAACATCAAATGGTGGTGATATTTATTGGTATGTTTATCGCTTTTTTTTTAATTGTAGACAAACTACCTCAAGATATTACGTTTTCTAAAGCTTTAGATATTGCTGGTGCGAGTGGCAAAATGGAAGTCCTCGATTTTTCATTCAATTTAAATAATAGATATACGTTTTGGAGCGGTATTATTGGCGGTACCTTTTTAATGTTGTCTTATTTTGGAACAGACCAAAGTCAAGTGCAACGTTATCTTTCTGGAAAGTCAGTTAAAGAAATGCAGCTTGGTCTAATTTTTAATGGCCTCTTAAAAGTGCCAATGCAATTCTTTATTTTACTTGTAGGTGTTATGGTTTTTGTGTTTTATCAATTCAATGAAGCGCCAGTAAACTTTAATCCAACGGCAACAGAAGTTGTTTTAAATTCTGAATATGCTGATGAATACAAAGCCCTTCAAGAAGAGCAAAAGCAAATTTTTAGAGATAAACAGAATATTATTAATTCGTTTACTAATTCTAATAATCCTGAAGCAACCAAATACATTTCAGCCGCCAATGCTGCCAACGATGAACTTAGGCAAGAAGCCAGGAATTTGATAGATAAAGCTTCCAAAAGTGAAAATATTAAAGTTGAAAGTAACGATAAGGATTATGTGTTTATTCACTTTATTTTGAATAATCTTCCACGTGGATTGATTGGACTACTTTTGGCAGTTATTTTAAGCGCAGCAATGTCTAGTACAGCTAGTGAATTAAACGCTTTGGGATCTACAACAACGATGGATTTATATAAACGAAATACAAGTGAAAAAACAGAAGAACAGATGGTAAAAGCCTCTAGATGGTTCACGTTTTTGTGGGGACTTATAGCTATAGGTGTTGCTTGTGTTGCAAATCTTGCGGAAAATTTAATTCAACTAGTTAATATTATTGGTTCCATATTTTATGGTAATGTTTTAGGAATCTTTCTATTGGCATTCTTCTTTAAGTTTATAAAAGGCAATGCTGTTTTTGTTGCGGCTTTAATAACACAAGTAGCTGTTATAGCACTATATTTATTAGATGAATATGAGTACATCAACCTACCGTTTTTATGGTTGAATTTTGTGGGTTGTGCCATTGTTATTGCAATAGCCTGTTTACTGCAATTTATAACTCCAATTAACAAAACAATACATGCATAAAACCATCAATTGGGGCATTATTGGCTTGGGCAATATCGCACATAAATTTGCAACAGATTTACTCACCATTAAAGATGCAAAGATATATGCCGTTGCTTCACGAAATCAAGAAAAGGCTAATGAATTTGCTTCAAAGTACAACGCTACAAAAGCATATAGTAGTTACGAAGCATTGGCGAAAGACCCACATATTGATGCCGTTTATATTGCTA
>NZ_CAJQQI010000164.1 GCF_905480415.1 uncultured Algibacter sp.
AAAATCAGAAAACTCTTCTTCGTTATATCCACCAGTTCCTCCGCTATACGTTTTTTGATATTGTTTTTGTTGATTTGCTTTTTCATATTCTTCAGAATGCTGCCAATGCTCGCCATATTGATCATACTTTTTGCGGTTTTCAGCGTTACTTAAGACCTCATTAGCCTCATTGATTTCTTTGAATTTTTTTTCAGCAATTTTATCATTGGGATTTAAATCTGGATGATATTTACGCGCTAATTTTCTATAAGCTTTTTTAATAGCACTTTCAGAAGCACTTTTTGGAACTCCTAATATTTTATAATAATCTATAAAAGCCATAAAGTCATATATTTAGTTAGAAAGTTACTCCTCTTAAAGGAGAAAAAAAATGATTTAAATCATTTGGTGTATTTATACTAAAATTTTCCCATCTGCCATTTGTATAATACGATCGGTTTTATTGGCAAAATCCTCATCATGGGTCACAATTAAAAGCGATAACCCTTGTTCATCACTTAACTGTTTGAAGATATTGAAAACGTTTTCAGCGTTATAACTATCTAAATTTCCCGTTGGCTCATCGCCCATAATTATTGATGGATTATTAATAAGGGCCCTTGCTATTGCGATACGTTGTTTTTCACCTCCAGAAACTCTAGATGCTCGCTTTTTTGCAAGCTGCTCTATGTTTAGCATTTTTAATTTTTCAAAAGCATCATGTTCTATTTCTTGATGTGATTTTTCAGCTAGCTTTTTTGCAGGAAGCATAACATTTTCTAAAACCGAAAATTCTGATAATAAATAATGAAATTGAAATACAAATCCAATATGTTTATTTCTAATATTTGAAAGATGATTACTGCTTTGATTAGTTATCAATTTATTATTTAAAAGAAGCTCACCTTCATAATCGGTATCCATCGTTGATAAAATGTAGAGTAAGGTTGATTTTCCGCAACCAGACTTTCCCATTATTGAGGCAAATTCTCCTTTTTTTATTTGAAAATTGATATCCTTCAAAACATGAAACAACACAGGCTTTTTAAAATACTTATTTATATGTTTTGCTTCTAGTACAACACTCATTTTATTGGCCTCTAATAATTGTTACTGGATCTATTTTTCTTGCTTTTTTTGATGGTAAATACCCCGCTAAAAAGGTAGACAACATCGCAAAGGAAAAACCTATGATAAAAAATAACGGATTTAAGTTTATTGGATACGTTTCAACTGTTGGTAAGGCCGCCGTTTTAAATGGAATGGTATCAATGACACTCACTAAACCATAACCAATTAATAAACCTAAAACACCACCTACAAAACCAATGATCATCGCTTGACTCATAAAAATGAGTTGCACATCTTTTCCTGAAAATCCAGTAGCTTTTAAAATCGCTATATCATTCATTTTTTCATAAATAAGCATATTTAGAATATTGTAAATTCCAAACCCAGCCACAATAAGAAGTGTGATTGAAACGGCATAGGTAATAAGATTTCTTATTGTTGTTCCAGTTTCAAATTGAGCATTGGCCGTTTTAATATCAATAGCTGTTAAATTGAACTGGTGCTCAATTTTTTTTGATAGAGGTACCGCTTGCTCTATATCATATAGCTTAATATTAATGTCTGTAATATAGTTTTTTGGCTTTCCTAAAATATGCTGTATGGTTTTTACATTCGTAAAGCTTTGTATAGCGTCTAAATCGGCAACGCCACTTTGATAAAAACCAACTATTTTTAAAGGAAAAATACCACCGCTAATGGGGCTTACCTGTACTCGGTCGCCAACTTTTAAAGACATTTTCTTTGCAATACCAATACCTAATAAAATACCATTATCTATATTCTGTAATGCCTCTGCTGAGCCCTCAACAATATAGTCACCCATGTTAAATAACCGTGCTTCCTCATTAGGGTTAATACCTGTTATATTGCCACCTAATTCAATAGAACCTGCTAAGTAAAAGATTTGAGTTTTTACCTGCGGAAGTGCACCGCGAACGTTTTTATTTTCTTCTAAATAAGTAATAATTGGCAGTGCATTATGAATTTTGTTTTGAGTTAATTTTGGTTTTATAGAATGCACAACATGAAAACTTTCTGTTACATTATCATATAAAGATACAGGCTGATTTGTTGAAGGTTTTATCTCATTATAAACATGAATATGAGGGGTTTGGTTGAGAATTAAATTATCTAGCATAGCGTTTAATCCCGTCATAAAACACACCAAAGTTATGTAAGCTCCAATACCAAAAGTGACACCAAGCGCAGCGGTAGATGTTTGCTTTATTTTAGTCAGCAAATGCGTTTTGGCAATGTTTAATATCACTTTCCAATTCGTCATTATTCAGGTTTATAAATTTGTGTGTCTTTGGTGATTCCAGATAAAACTTCAATGTATTCCATGTTTTGTAAACCTGTTTTAATGGATGTTATTCCGTCATCTGTTTTTACTTTATCTCCTTCTATCAAGTACTCTTTTGGAATGGTTAATACATTCTCCTTTTTTGCTATAATAATATTGGCTTCACCAGAAAGTCCAGGATATAAAATATGCGGTGGGTTTTCAAAAACAGCTTCTATTTTAAAGGTTTGATTGCGTTCATCTTTTTTAGGATAAATCTTTGATACTTTTCCTTTAAAAACTTGACCATCATAAGCATCTAAATGTATAATAACATCTTGATCTTTGGAGATACAAACAATATCTACTTCATCAACAAGCATATTAATCACAAAATTAGTAGCACTTCCAATAGAAGCTAGCGGTTCTAGCGTGGTTACAATTTCTCCAGGTTCTTTATACAACGCATAAACTTTACCGTTAATATTACTTTTAACTACAAAATCTTTAGTGTTTATTACCGCTGTTTGATACTTGTTTTTTGCTTGTTTTACAGCGGTATGCAGTTCGTTTTTGGTACTATTATATTTATTCTGTAAAAGGTTTAAACCGTTTGAAGCTAGCTCATAAGTAAGTTTTCTGGTTTCATATTCTACTTTTGAACCTATATGTTGAGCCCAAAGGGTTTTTTGCCTGAAATAATTTAAAGAGTCGTTTTTATATTTAAGCTTGGCCGCGGTTATTTCTTCAAGAATACTGTTTAGAACAGCAGCGTTACCGTTATAGTTTTCTTCTGCCAAATTTAAAGTGAATTTAGCATTTTGCGCATTGAGTTTAGGTGTGCTATTGATAATTTGAATAAGCGTTGCGTCTTTTAAAATGACATCGCCTTCTTCGACTAAATTTTTATCTAAAATACCCGCTACAATGGCATAAGCCTGATATAAACTATCTGGTTGAATGGTTACTGAAGAATAAACAGATTCTGTTAAATTTCTTTCCGTTGGCAGTATTCTATCCTCATTATTAAAACAGGAGAATAGGATAAAAAAGAGCACTAAATACCTGAAAAATTTCATAATCAATATGCTAGTTTTGCCTGCAGCAATAAGTATTCGTTTAAATTAACACTGTCAATAGCACCAACAAGTTTCGTGTTTTCTAAAACAGGAAAAAACGGGTGTTTGTTACTATATGTTAATTTGTATATGTCATCAAGATTATCAGTACTATTAACTGTTTTGAAATTTGTATTCATAATATCTTTAACCAATATATTTTTATTGGAATTATCTATAATATCTTGATGATATAGTAAGCCTTTGATAATATTATTTTTGACTATTACAAAGCTATTTTCGGTACTCGATATCAATTTGTTTACTACCAAATCTATAGAATCTTCAGGACTAAAAGTTGTTATATTTAACATCATAGCTTCTTCCACACTATGCCCTTTAAGTAATTCCAAATGTTGTACCATTTGGTTTTCACCATATGCTCCAATAAATATAAATAGTGCTATTAAAATCAGGAAAGGGTTATACAATAAGCCTATTAATAAGAAGAAAACTGCTATAACCTGTCCAACACTAGAAGCTATTTGAGTTGCTTTTACACGTTTCATTTTCATGGCAAGTAAGGCTCTTAAAATGCGACCACCATCCATTGGAAATGCTGGTATAATATTAAAAACCACTAAACCTACATTCACTACAAATAAAAGGAATAAAAAATTTTGCCAAGTGAAACTCATTAAGACCTCAAAAGTTTCCGTGAAATTTAAATATATAAATTCATTTACGGGTACAATGAAATAAAGTAATATAGCTATAATAACATTTACCAAAGGACCTGCTAGCGTTACTAAAAACTCTTGTTTGGGTGATTCTGGAATGCGCTCTAAACTGGCCATACCACCAATAGGGAGTAAGGTGATTTTTTTAGTGTCTATACCAAAACGTTTTGCGGTTAGTGCATGCCCTAATTCATGTAATACAACACATAGAAAAGCAGCTAGAACCAATGCAACATTAAACAAAATACTTTCGTTAGTTCCGCCACGTTTTAACTCACTAAAAACAATCCAAGCTATTAAGAAAAAGAATGTCCAGTGCACCTTAATTTTAATTCCAGAAACACTTCCTAAATTTATATTTGCTTTCATTTTATAGATTTAATAACCCATTTATTATTCTCGTTAAGTGTAGCAAATAAATCATCTGAAATAAGCTTCGATGTTATTTTTGGAGGCTTTTTAAGGAATTTTTCATCTAAAACGACATTAACACCTTTGGGATTTAAATAATTTTTAATCATTCCATTAGTGTCTATGATCACTTCATAATATCTATAATTCACCACATTTTTACCTAGTACATCATTTTCGCCAAGTTCTTTTTTGATTAATTGTAATGCAATGGTTTTATTTTTATTAAAATTTGAAGCATTTAAGAATTTTGTTTCTATAACTTTTTCACCTGTTTTATCGATATATCCAAAATACAGAATACTCTCTTTTTTTTCTGAAATTAAGCATCTGTCATTATTAAATTCAGGGTAATGGCCATAATCGGTTTCAGTTAAAACCAAGTCATCTCTAAAATTTATAAGAATAGCACCTTTATCATTTATAAACCCCCACGAATTGTCTTTTTTAATGGCTGCAACACCATCATTAAAAGGGGCTATAAAATCTAGTTCTTCAAGTGTTTGAGCTAGCGTAAAAACAGGTAGTAATAGCAGTGTAATTAGTGCCTTTTTCATGATCAAATATTTTATAATTGTAATCTAAAGTAGGGTGTTTAAATTTATTATAAAATGATATTCATCATTCTAAAGTCATACTCAGTTGGTATGGGTTAGCTGGATTTTATAACATTGATAATATCGTTTTTTTGGAGTACTCCAGATTGTCTCCAAACTTGTTCTCCATTTTTAAAAAGTATCATTGTGGGAACACCTCTAACTTGATATTTCGCTGCTAGGTGTTGATTTTTGTCTACATCAATTTTTATGATTTTTATCCCATCTTCAAGGTCTTTTTTTACTTCTTTTAAAATAGGAGCCAACATCTTACACGGGCCACACCAGTCGGCATAAAAATCGACTAGAACAGCTTGTTTTGTATTAATTAGTATACTAAAGTTATCTTTCATGTGTTTAGTCTATTATTTTTTTAATTCTAATTCTAATTTTGCAAGCATAATTAATTCCGATTTATTTAATCCCGAAAACGACGCTGCAATAGCATGTCCTGTTCTTAATATTAATTTTTTAATATTGGCCGTAAATAAGTGTGGTTGTTCATTTTTATAATTTATAAACGCGTTGTAGCACGCTTTAGGATCTAGATTTTCTTCTTCATTCAACCAATCAAAAATAATTTCTATTTGGTATGCCGCATCGGTATTGAAAGTATCCTCAATAACATCGACTTCCAACCAATATGTTTTCACTAATTCTTTTAACTTATCAAACTCCACGTCCCGCACATGCTTGTCTGCTGCTGCAATGGCATAGAACAACTTACCTAGGTTTTGGTAAAATTTTAGAGTCATTTTCTTTTTTGTTTTCATAGTCATCTAAATTTGAAATATTAAAGTTACGTACTTAATATTTTATTTTATATGATATAAATCAGTATTGTTAATGACAATTTTTTCGTACTTTTATGTGCTATTTACATACGGTTTTTTATGTTTCCACAAGACAAAAAAATATTTAATATTCTTTTAGAAATCGTTTCTGAAGCTGTTATTATTGTTGATAATAACCAAAAAATTGTGGAGGTTAATACAGCTTCCGTTCCTGTTTTTGGGTATAGAAAAAAGGAAATGATAAGCAGGAATCTAAACTTGCTTATTCCATCAAATTACCATGATAGCATTTCAAAGTATTTTAAAAAATTTGTTGAAAGAGGTAAACGCCGGAAATTGGGAGAAGCTACAGATATTTATGGCTTAAAAAAAGACGGTACTATTTTTCCAACAGAGATTGAATTAAATCCCTTTACCATCAGCAATAGATCATACGTTATGGCTCTGGTTAAGGATGTTTCTGAAAAGAAACAGATTGAGAAAACCCTCATGTTGCGTACCCAAGCTTTGCAATCTGCAAACAACGGCATTATTATAACAAATGCTTTAAAACATGATAATCCGGTTATCTATTATAATTCTGCATTTCAAAAACTTACAGGGTATTCTGACGCAGAAATAATTAATCATAATTGCAGGTTTTTACAAGGTAAAGACAGAGACCAAAAACCTCTTAAATATCTTAGGGATTCCATAAGAAAAGGGGAGAGCTGTCAAGCAACACTTCGTAATTATAAGAAAGATGGTACGATGTTTTGGAATGATTTATATATTTTTCCTATAACCAATACTAGGGGCACCGTCACAAATTTTATTGGTATACAGAATGACGTGACTCAAAGAATAAAAATTGAAGGAGAACGACTTCATTTATCAACAATTTTCGACAAATCTTTAAATGAAATTCATGTTTTTGATGCCAAAACCTTAAACTATATTAATGTTAATTTTGGTGCCCGAAAGAATCTTGGGTATACTATGGAAGAATTAGCTAACATGACTCCCATAGACATAACACCTTATGCGGATGAAATTGAGTTAAGAAAGACTATCGATGTTTTACTTAATATGAATGTTGAAAAACTAAAACTTGAATCAGTACATAGACGTAAAGATGGAACAACATACCCGGTAGAAGTCCATCTACAACTATCCAATTTGGGTGATAAAGAAGTTTTCGTTGCCATTATTTTAGATATTACAGAACGAAAAAATTACACCACAAAACTTGAAAATAAAGTAGAAGAAAGAACGCAACAACTTAAAATTGCGCTAAGTAAAGAAAGAGAGCTCAATGAGCTAAAAACGAAATTTTTATCTTTAGTCTCACACGAATTTAAAACACCTTTAAGTGGTATTTCAACTTCTAGCCAGCTACTTAGTAAATACCGATTAACCGAACAACAAGGTAAGCGCGATAAACATATAAAAACGATAACCGATAAAGTTCACTTTTTAGATAATATTCTAAACGATTTTTTATCAATAGAAAAATTAGAAACTGGAAAAATAAACTATATGTTTAGTCATTTTAAACTTAGTAAGGTTGTTAATGAAGTGGTTTATAATTCTAATATGCTTTTAAAAGAAGGACAGCAAATAAACTATCCGGAAAATATTGATGATTTGTCGCTCTATCAAGACGAAAAAATCATTCAATTAATATTCTCAAATTTATTGCATAATGCCATTAAATATTCTCCTGAGGGTACCACTATAGATTTACAAATTAAGCAAGACAGCACGGATACTTGGCTCTTAATAAAAGATCAAGGCATGGGTATTCCAAAAAAAGATCAAACAAGTATTTTTGAACGGTATTTTAGAGCAGAAAATGCCATGAATATTCAAGGTACAGGTATTGGGTTAAATATTGCTAAAAACCATATGGAAAACTTAGGAGGGACTATATCTTTTGAGAGTAAAGAACATATAGGTTCAACTTTTATTATAACATTTCCTAATATAGCAGCACAATGAAAACAGTTTTACTTATAGAAGATGACACGGTTTTAAGAGAAAACACGGCAGAACTCCTGGAATTATCTGGTTATAACCCTATAACAGCTTCAAATGGAAAAACAGGTGTTGCATTAGCCAAAAAGCATCAACCTCATGTTATTATTTGCGATATTATGATGCCCGAACTAGATGGCTATTCCGCCCTTAAAATACTTTCTAAAAGTAAACTCACAAAGTACATACCTTTTATTTTTTTATCAGCTAAAACGGAGCTTAGCGATGTTAGAAAAGGTATGAATTTAGGTGCAGACGATTATATTACCAAACCCTTTTCAGAAGATGATCTTATAAGTGCTATTGAAAGCCGTTTAGCAAAAGTGTCCATTTTGGAAGAATGGAATCAGAGTCAAGAAAGTACTCCAATTTTACCAGTTGAAGATGAAATAAAAACACTTAACGATTTAAAGATTTTCTTTGATGATTATGGTACTGAATTCGCGTTTAAAACAGAAGACGTTATTTATCATGAAGGTGATCATTCTAATTATATTTATCTAATTAGTGCTGGCGCTGTAAAATGTTATAGAATAGATGAACAAGGAAAAGAATTGGTAACTGCATTATATAAAGAAGACGATTTATTTGGTTACACATCATTTACGCATAATACACCACACCAGGAAACAGCAACAGCTATAGCAGACACTAAACTGTTAGGGGTTTCCATTATAGAATTTAATGAGATACTAAGTAAAAACCATAAAGTTCTTTTTGAACTTATAGACCTTTTAACAGATGATTTATCTGTGGTTAAAGAACAGCTTTTGCATATGGCTTATGGTACGGTTAATAAAAAAACGGCAGCTACTATTTTAAAATTTGCAGAAAAAATAAACCGTAAACCAGACGACCCCATAAAAATTTCCAGAAACGATCTTGCCAGTGTTGCAGGAATTGCGACAGAAACATTTATAAGGGCGCTAACCGAGTTTAAAAATCAAGGTATTATAAAAGCAGAAGGTAGAAATATTAAGGTAGTAGATATGGGAAAATTAAAAAGCATCATTTAGTTGCCGCTTTCATTAAAGCAAAGTGATTAATATCATTTTGTGTTTAACAACTTCACTTTAAATTGCTAAATATAAAGATGTAGTTTGATGAGAAATATATTATTACCTACCGACTTTTCTGAAAATTCATGGAATGCCATTAAATATGCTATTCGTTTTTTTGAAAAAGAAACCTGCAATTTTTATTTACTCCATGTAAGCAGATTAAGCCATGCTATTTTGAACGATTCTACTTATATGGATACTCCAGATGTTTTAGTAGATGTGGACACCAAACCAGTAAAAAAAGAACTTCGAAATATTTTAAAGCGTATTGCGAAAGGTTTCTTGCCCAATAAAAAGCATAGATTTTATACCCTTTTTGATTATAATTTCTTTATTGAATCGGTAAGAAAACATGTCGAAGAGAAAAAGATAGATTTTATCGTTATGGGTACTAAAGGTGCTTCAGGTTTAAAAGAAATTATTGTTGGCAGCAATACTGGCGATGTTATTACCAAAGTAAAATGTACCACCTTAGTTATCCCGGAAGACGCTAAACTAGTTAAGCTAAAAGAAATAGCGTTTCCCTCCGATTTTTCGCTAAGCTATAATATCGAAATACTAGATCCGCTTTATGAACTTTTAGAAAAATGTAAATCAACATTACGAATCCTTCACATAAGTAAAAGGAAAGACAATTTGAATAGCAACCAAAATAAAAGTAAAGAATTATTAGAGGATTATTTTAGTCCTTTACCTCATAGTTTTCATTATTTAACCAATAAAAAAGTAGAAGATGCCGTGCAATATTTTATAGAAAATAGAAATATAAATATGATTTGTATGGTAGCAAAAAACCTTAATTATTTCCAACACATCTTATTTCATTCAAAAGTTGAAGCCATAAGTTATAACACTAAAACACCTTTTTTAGTACTACACGAAAAAACATAATAGATCATGGATAATTCAATATTTTTAGCAAAGTTTTGGGGATGGTATCTCATCATATTTTTTTTAATATTAAGTTTAAATCCCAAGCGCATTAAACAAATTTTTAATGATTTAAATGATGAAAAATTTTTAATTGTCACATCTTTTGTTGCCATTATTGTGGGTTTACTTAATATTTTATTCCATAATATTTGGGAACCAAACTGGAAACTTATAATTACCCTTATTGGGTGGGTGTCGCTCTTTATAGGTTTATCGTTATTTATATTCCCAGCTCGGACTATCACAATATTAAAGTTTATTAATATTAAACTGGTACAAGTGATTTATACCTTGTTGTTTTTTACAGGTTTGTTTTTACTAAATGTTGTTTATGAAATTATACCCATATAATTTTTTCTAAACTGATGGATATCATTTTAAATTTAAAAATATCTATCTAAGTTAGCATCATATTTAAAACGTTCTTTCACATAATTAAAAAAAATATAGGTAGCGTTGTTGCAAAATGATGATACCGAAACAAAGTGTTTGAAGCAATTATTTGGCAAGAAAACCTCAATATGATCTTTAGCGATAAAGGTGTGTTGTAGAAAACGGAAAGCTCAATGATAACATTAAATACTTTGGAAAAGCAGGAAGTTTCGGCTTCCTGCTTTTAAAAAGCATAGGTAGCGTTGTTGCGAAATGATGATACCGAAACAAAGTGTTTGAAGCAATTATTTGGCTAGGAAACTTCAATACGATCTTTAGCGATAAAGGGGTGTTGCAGAAAACGGAAAGCTCAATGATAACATTAAATACTTTGGAAAAGCAGGAGGTTTAAATCTCCTGCTTTTTATAAAAAACCAGAGCTTTGCATTGCAAAATGTTTAGTGCGGTATAGAGATGTTTGGAGGTATTGATTATCTGTAGATTTAATATCGCTTTTGTTAGGCATATTAATGACTAGGAGACGTTAGTTAATGACATCAAACATTTCAAAAAAGAAACAGGAAGTTTAGGCTTCCTGTTTCTTATTAAAAGTGTGGCTATTAATCGATCCACAGACTTCATAATGTGGACTAAAAAAGGGAATGTTTTATAAACAGTCCCTTTTTTTTGTAATCCCTTTTATGACTTAATGTTTGTGTCTTTTGAGTTTTATTCCAAACGATAAATCTCCAGCATCGCCAAGACCGGGGACAATATAAGATTTCTTGTTTAGTACATCATCTATTGTAGCAATCCATAAATGAGTGTTTTCAGGAAATATAGAACTCACATAATCAACTCCTGATTTTGATCCAATTACAGAAACAATATGTATCTGCTTTGGTTTTTCATGATTTTTTAAAGCGTTAAAAACATTTTCTAGAGTTTTACCCGTCGCTAACATCGGGTCTATAAGTATCAGTATTTTGTTGTCTAAATTTGGTGCTGCCAAATACTCTATGACTATTTCAAAAGTTTCTGGATTCTCATTACGTTGTCTATAAGCTGAAATAAATCCATTTTCAGAGTTATCAAAAATGTTCAGTAAGCCTTGATGCAAAGGTAATCCAGCTCTTAAAATGGCACATAGTACTAATTTATCGATAGGCAGGTTAATCATTTTTTTACCTAGGGGTGTAGTAATTGTTTGGGGTTTATAAGTTAGTGTTCTACTAAGTTCATAACCCAAAATTTCGCCTATACGTTCTATGTTTTTTCTAAAACGCATCATATCCTTTTGAATATGCACATCTCTTAATTCAGCTATAAACTGATTCAGAATGGACTTTTTATTACTAAAATCATGTACTATCATGTCCTCTAAAATTTAAGGTCTTTAATAGTGTAGTCATCACATATAAAAAAACAAGACAACCTTATTTTAGATATTTAGTTGAAAGGTCGTATTGGCTTTTTCTAGCAATGTAACAACTTCATTATCCTTAATCGGATCGAAATTTTTATAAAACTGGCCAACAGCACGAAAGTTTTCAGGAACAAGTAAACAAATAGTATCGTTTACGTAAGGTATATTCTTTATTTTTTCAATAACCGAAGGTGGTCCAACGGGTAATGCTACAATAATCTGAGAAGGTTTTTGTTTTTCAATTAGTTTTATGCTCGACATGAGGGTATTGCCGGTAGCGACACCATCATCAACCACAATAACTATTTTATTCTTAAAACTAATAGGTTTTCTTGTGTCATAGTAGCCATCTTGTCTTTCTTTTAAAATGGTACGAATACGACTGGTTTCTTCTTCAATGTACATGCGGGATATATCATTGGCAGCATCGCTTAAAATTCTATCGGTTAGCGTTACCGCTCCTATGGCGAATTCTTTGTGCAATGGGTGTCCAATCTTTTTAGATAACACAAGCTCTAAGGGCAGGTGTAATCCTTTAGAAATAACATAACCAAGGGGGATGCCACCTCGAGGTATTGTTACAACTACCGCATCTTTATTATTGTGATAATTACTTAATTTTTTAACGAGTAATAATCCTGCATCTGTTCTATCTTTAAACATGATTTTCCTTTTTTGATCCCAAATACATGTTAAGCCAATGAACTGTTTGTTGTGCCACAATATCCAGTGCACCAGGCTCCTCAAATAAATGTGATGCACCTTTAACAATCTTTAATTCACAAATACCATTCATTTTGCTTTTGGCTTGTTCATTTAATATTAAAACATCCTTATCATGACCACCAACTATTAAAAGCGTTGGAGATTGTATTTTATCTAAAACGGGCATCGCAAGATCTGGTCTTCCGCCTCTAGACACAATAGTCTTAATCGTCTTACCTAAATATGATGCGGCTGCAAGGGCAGAAGCCGCTCCGGTACTTGCTCCAAAATAGGCTATGGGCAAGGCCTTGGTTTCTTTATTATTAATAATCCAATGCGTCGCTTTTAAAAGTCTTTCGGTAAGAAGTTCTATATCAAAACGGTTTTTATATTGGGAATCTTCTTGTGGCGTAAGTAAATCGAAAAGTAAACTAGAAAATCCTTGGGTTAATAAAAAATCGGCTACATAGTTGTTTCTTGTGCTTAGTCTGCTACTGCCGCTTCCATGAGAAAATAGAACAATCCCTTTGCTGTTTTCTGCACTGCGCAAATACCCTTTTAATTTTACTGAATTTACAGGGATTTCAATTTCTTTATTATAAATTTCTGTTTCCATAACTATAATACTTAAATCATTTTTTAACCAACGGTCATGCCTCCGTCAATAATGTGCGTGATTCCAGTTATATATGTGCTTGTATCAGAAGCAAGAAATAATACAGATTGTGCAATCTCTTCGGGTTCGGCATATCTTTTAAAAAGGATGTCTTTTTCAAAATCTTTTTTTACATCCTCAGCATGACTTGGTGAAATGCTTTCTTCAATGGCACGCATCATTCTGGTATTAACAGGTCCGGGGTGAATGGTATTCACTCTAATTTTACGTTCGGAAAACTCTATGGCTGCTACCCTCATAATACCAACAATAGCATGTTTACTTGCCACGTAACCGCCGAGTCCAGAAAATCCTTTTAATCCAGCTACCGATGATGTAATTATGACACTTCCACCATCATTCATTTTTGGAATAACATATTTACAGCCAAACCAAACCCCTTTTAAATTTATGTCTATAACATTTTCAAAATCGGCATTTGGGTAGTCTTTAATTGGTTCTACAGAACCTTCTATTCCTGCATTATTAAAAAAGACATCAATACCTCCAAATTTTGATAGTGTTGCCTTCGTATAGTTTTGTACGTCTTCAGCTTTTGAGACGTCAGCATTACAATATGCCAAATTCTCACTGTTTAATTCTTTAGCAGTGGCTTTTAGTTTGTCTTCTCCTCTGGCCACCAACATGACTTTGGCGCCTTCGGCTAAAAATAGTTTTGCGGTTGCTTTACCAATACCTCCAGAGCCACCTGTAATAAGTATCACTTTGTTTTCTAAAGTTTTCATGCCGTTCTTTTTAAAGATTAAAACATAACATTTTGATAAATCATCGATTTAAGATTTTTAGGAAGTTCCGTTCTTAAATCTTCTAATTCTCCTAAAGAAATGTATTTTCTTAGCAGTATAAATGTCGTGTCGATATAATTTTCAGCCAATTCGTCCGATCCAAAATCATGAATGGACGTAACACCATCATATTTTCTTATTAAATCAATAAACTCGGTCATTGTTTTAATTTTTTCTTTTTTATGACTTGTCCAACCATTTACATAAACAGCTTTTAAAAACATGGGGAATTGTGCAATAAGTTGCAAAGATTCTTGTGGGGAAATGACATCTCTTAAAGCGTGTAAAATTGAAGACAGGATACGACCAGCTTTTTCTTTGTCGTTATCTAAATTCATTTCTTTAGTGTATTTTTTTAAAAATGCATTTGCTTCTGCTGCAAATTGATTGAAATTAAGTGCCATAACAGTTTGTTTTTAGTTTCAATATAAATATGCAAACTACTTGGGTTTTACCAAATGATATATATCAGTGCAGTATGTCGGAATTATTGAAATGTACCAATCTGATATATATCATTGTAATTGTGTGTTTTAGTATTTAAATTTAGTCGTAAACAATTTATGACCATGAGAAAAATACTGATTCCTACCGATTTTTCTGAGAACGCAATGAATGCCATTCATTACGCCATAAAACTTTTTAAATACGAAAAATGCGACTATTACATTATGCATGCCTATCAGGACGATATATATGCCGATGAAGATTTACTGGAAAAAGAGACTTTGGAGGAAATCACAAGGCGCAC
>NZ_CAJQQI010000165.1 GCF_905480415.1 uncultured Algibacter sp.
TTTGATTAAAAATTTCTGTGCAGATATACGTTGTCTTCTTTTAGTTAACAAAAAGTCTACAGTATTCCCTTCTTTATCAACTGCTCTGTATAAATATCTCCACTCACCCTTTACCTTAATATAGGTTTCATCTAGTCTCCACCTTTTTCCAACTAATTTTTTTCTCTTTCTGAATTGTTGTTCTACAAGGGGTGTGAATTTGAATACCCAGCGTTGAATAGTAGCATGATCCACTTTGACTCCCCTGATAGATAAAAGTTCTTCTACATCTCTATAGCTAAGACTAAACCTTAATTTGAAGTAAACAGCTTGTAATATGATTGTTTTAGGAAAACAGTGACCTTTGAACATTTTTTGGAAGTAAATATAATAAATTTGATTTTCACTTACATTAGATGCGACAGAACCAATAATTGAATGTGTTCACCACGATATTCTAAATCAAATTGTTTGGAGTCAATATGTTCTTTCATATTTTTTAGATATTATCAATTTTCAAAAAATTCTTAACGTTTTAATGTAAAATAACCAACAAATTTTTGTTCTTCAATAGTAATGCTATACCAATAGTCACTTGTAGGTAATTCTTTTTTTTTAAGGGCTTTGCGCAATCGTTTTACTTCTATAGAATCGGTCTCTAGTTTTATAGTAGCCTTTGGAGAAGCTTTTGTTTTTTGACCTGCTCTCCACTTATAAATCCGTTGCACCTGAACTCCTAGCTCATCTGCTAATTCTTTAATGTTTTCTCGCTGATAACTTAATCGTACTGCTTCTGATTTAAACTCAGTACTGTAAACTTGTTTTTTCATTATTCTAAGATATTTGTTTTTATTTAAACAGTCTTAAAATTTCTGTCTGAGTAAATGTAGTAACTCCACTATTTTCATTGCAAATTATTTAGAACAATATTCTCAAACTAAGTTCAAGAAATAATTGAAAAATACTACCCAAAAAGAGCCTTCACTTTTGGAGTTCGAACTCGGTCGTTTGACTTGTCATACTCTATTTTTGACGGAAATTGAAGGTTTTGTATTTTCGTATCTTGTTTTTTTATGAATTTCTGTTGGTTGCGCCATTTGAGCAATTTTTTAAATATATTGACCGAAAAAAGAACTATTAAATGTGAATTTAATTTGAATTTTGTCAGCTAATTATTTAAAGTATATTGATGAAAAAAAATAATAGTATTAATCAGATTTTTGCACTCTTTTTAATTGTCAATTCTGTAATAAATGCACAATCAGTCCAAGAGCATTCTAGACAAATACAACCTAACTTCTTATTCGTTTTGGTAGATGATCAACCTTTTGACGCATTGGGGATGAGTGGACGCTATCCGTTTTTAGAAACACCTAATATAGACAGATTGGCTAAAGAAGGTGCACAAGTAGAAAATTTTTTTGTAACACAATCTATTTGCTCTCCTTCAAGAGCTAGTTTCTTAACCGGTACTTACCCTCATATTCATGGTGTCAACCAGAACAACCGACATGTAGATCCCAATTGGAATGAGTTTGCTCCATATTCTTCTCATTTACAAAAAGAAGGTTATGAGACCGCACATGTAGGGAAAATTCATATGGCACATTATAAAGGGAAAGAGCATATCAGGCCCGGTTTTGATTATTGGTTTAGTTTTGTGGGTCAAGGAAAATATTTTGATCCTCCCGTCAACGAAAACGGAAAGGAATATCAAGAAAAGGGATATATGACAGATATCTTGACTGAAAAGGCTATTTCTTGGTTAAAAGAAAAACGAGATCCAAACAAACCATTTAGTTTAAACCTTTGGCATAAAGCGGTACATCAACCACATTTGCCAGCTCCTAGACATGCAGATTTATACAAAGATGAAAAATTACCAATACCGCCTTACAATACCCACAAAGAAACTTTTAAAGGCAAACCAGAATGGCAACGAAAAAAAACTTACGGGTTTGATTGGAAAGATAACCTCCCAATCCCTGCAGAATTACCAGAACAAGAATGGCCTATAAATTATGATAGAAATATGGATTTGTTACGTTGCTTATCATCAATTGATGAATCTTTAGGAAGCGTATTAGCCACTTTGGAAGAAATGGGAGAGTTAGATAACACTGTAATTATCTACAGTAGTGATAATGGTTATTTTATGGGCGAGCACACTTTTTTAGATAAACGCTTAGCTTATGAGAATTCAATGCGCGTACCTATGCTTATTCGCTATCCAAAGCTTATAAAACCAAACTCCGTAATAGATGAGCAATGTCTTAATATTGATATGGCTCCAACAATTCTTAACCTTGCAGGAATAGACAAACCGGACTATATGCAGGGAGAGTCTATGGTGAATTTATTGAAGGGTAAAAAAGAGGATAACTGGAGAAAATCAATTTTGTTTGAATATTATTTAGATACTTATTGGCCTTATGCTGGACCAAATCAAATCGCAGTTAGAACGGAAAGATATAAATTGGTGGATGTTTTTTTAAAAAATGATATTGATGAGTTGTATGACCTTAAAACTGACCCAGGAGAAATGAATAACTTGATCAATAATCCTGACTATGATAAAATAGAAGCAGAACTTAGAGAAGAAGCTATAAGGTTGAAAAAGAAATACAAATACAATCCTGATAGAGATTGGTGGTTAAAAGAAGTACTAAGGTCAAAACGAACCAAACAGAAGCATTAGTTGTTGTTGCCGACTGAGATTTTTTTAAGAGAAGCACAATCCTTATAAAGATATAAATTGTATTTTTATAAATAGTTGTCCTTGTTGATGTTAATTTTCAAAATTCATTGTTATAATGAGATGTATTTTTTACATAGTTTACTTTTTAATGTTTTTTATCCCGGGCCAAATATATGGACAGCAAATTAAACATCTTGGTGCTTATGATGGGGTTAAAAGTGGTGCTGTACGTGTTTTTGCAAAGGATACTTTGGGCTATATGTGGATTGGAACTGCACAAGGCTTAAATAGGTACTCTGGATATAATTTTAAAAACTATAACAAGTATACAACCCATGGCGTTGTAGATATTATTAGCAAAAACGGAAATCTGCTTGTTTTAGGTTCTAAAGGAGAACTTTTGCAATATCAATACGAACAAGATCGCTTCACAAGCCTTTTAAACTTAAAGTTCCGCAATTTTTTATGTTTTGAACAAATCAATGACAATACTATAATTATTGGTCTTAAATCGGGGTTATTAATTTATGATTTTAAATCAAAAAAATTAAGTAAAGTCTTATATCCAAAGACCTTTTTTAATAGACAAATTCATGTAAAACAAAATAAAGTATACGTTGCATCTACAAAAGGAATCAATGTGTACGATTTTTTTGAAAAAAATAATCAATTAGTAAAACACAATACACTATTAAAAAATATTGAAACCCTTGATTTTGATTTTGACAAGCAAAATCGGATTTGGGCAGGAACTTACCAGAAAGGCCTTTTTGTTATTGATAATGAAAAAGTAAATAAAGTACCCCTTTTTGATAAGCGAATAAAAACAACTACGATAAGATCCATTGTGTTTGATAAAGATGATAAAGCATTAATAGCACTAGAAGGACTGGGTTTATTGACAATGAATGAAAATTTTAAAGTTGTTAATAAAATAAAATACAATCCGAATAGTTTAAACTCCTTAAGTCAGAAAAGTATCTATAAAATTTTTGTTGATAACGACAATATATATTGGCTTGGGCTAAGAGAAGTTGGTATTGATTTGATTTTCCCTAGAGATAATGCCTTTAAAAATATCTCTTACGTTCCATACAAATCAAACAGTATTCCCAACAATTACATCCGCTCTATATACTTTGAAGAAAGTGGAAATGTTTGGTTTGGTTCAGAAAATGGCCTCAGTAAACTTTCACCTGAAGGAAAGTGGACTAATTATAATAAGAACTCAAGTCTTTTAAATAAGCCCGTATTAACTATTAATAAGTATGGGGAACATCTCCTTTTAGGTGTTTATGGTAATGGATTGCTTCAGTTTAACCCAAAAACAGGAGAAACTAAAGACTTTCCTTTAATAGAAAATGAAAAGAAATCTAAATTAATTTTTACAACCTACGTAGATGAGAATGATATATGGGTAGGAGGAATTGATGGTCCTGTAAAACATTATCAAAATAGTACCTTAGTAAACAGTTATAAAACTGGTAATGCCAGAACAATTGTTGCAGGTAATAAAAATATAATATATGTAGGTTCTGCAAATGGATTGTTTGAAATTAATAAGGCCACAAAAAACTTAAAAAAAATAAAAAGCCTAGGCTTCAAGAACCTTGACCAGATTTACTCATTATTTTTTGATAAACAAAACAATTGTCTTTGGATTGGAAATACGCAAGGGCTCTTAAAATATGATTTTTCTACCAATGATACAACACTACTAAACAAAGAACTAAATTTTGAATCGGGCACGGTTTTTTCCATTCAAAAAGATGCAAACCAAAATTTGTGGTTAGGAAGCTATTCAGGATTATGGAAATTAAATACAAAAAAAACTATTATTAGTAAGTATGATACTAGAGATGGTATAACGATTGAGACTTTTGGCATTGGGGCTTCTACAAAATCTAATGACGGGCGTATAGCTTTTGGCGGGCCAAAAGGTGCTGCGCTATTTAATCCATTAAATCTGCCAAAAGAAAAAGAAGATTTTAAGATTTATGTTTCTGATTTCAAAGTGAATGGTGTTGTGCCTGATAGCACAATCCTTAAAAAAAACATAAATTTCCTTGAAAAGGTTGAACTTAATTATAACCAGAATTCACTAAGTTTTGATTTTGAGACTCCCAGTCTTTATGGATCAAAAAAACAGACATTTTCTTGGCAGTTAAAAGGCTATGATGAACACCCTATTATATCAAAAAATAGTAGGATGGCTATTTATTCAAAAATACCCCCAGGTACTTATTCTTTAGAAGCTAAAGTCACCAATGTAAATGGAGTATCTTCTATAGAAACGTACACTATTGATATCATTGTTAAAAACCCATTTTGGCTAAGTTATTGGGCTTTTTTAGGATATACTATACTGGGATTTGTACTATTATATTTATTTCTTCAACTAAAACAATCAAGAACTCAGAAAAAAAATAACGAAAATAAAATAAAATTTTTCACCGAAGTTGCCCATGATATTAGGACACCAATTACATTAATTCAACTCTTGGTTTCTCAGCTTTCTTCTGAAGAAAATAAATTTCAAAATAGCTTTGATTTAATTCATCGAAACACGCAAAATTTAAACGAATATGTCACACAGCTTTTAGATTTTCAAAAAGCAGATCGTGGGATGCTTAAATTATCCGTAAGTAAAGTAGATTTAAAAAAGGTTTTGCATAGAATTGTTGCTGAGGTAGAGCCATTACTCAAACAAAAATCTATAGATATTTCCATAGCCGTGCCAAAGACCTACCTATGGTTTGATGAGAATAAAATGTCTAGAATTTTTTATAATTTAATTTCAAATGCTATTAAATATAATGAAGAAGGTGGGCATATTGAGATAAATGCTTCAGTAAATAACAAAACTATTAAAATAGATTTTATTGATTATGGTTTTGGGGTTCCCGAGAAAGAGCAAAAATTAATTTTTTCAAGATTTACAAGAGGAACTAACATTAACAATAAAGGAATTTCCGGTTCTGGCATTGGTTTAATGATTTCAAAAAAAATAGTTGAATTACACGGTGGGAAAATTGAATTAAAAAGTAAGGAAAATTTGGGTGCTACGTTTTCTGTGATTTTACAAAAAGGAAGTGAACATTATAACGAAAAAGATATATTAATTAAAGATAAAGACACAAATAAATCTGAGTTTATTGAAGATGATATTAACTCAAAGATACGCATACTACTTGTTGATGATAATGAAGATTTAAGAGTAACTATTAAAAAGGAATTAGAAAAGAAATACACCGTTATAGATGCACCTAATGGTAAGGAGGCACTTTTAATAGCAGTAGCAAAAAATCCAGATTTAATCATAACAGATGTTATGATGCCTGTAATGGGTGGCAAGGAATTATGTAATATCATAAAAACAAATTTTCAGACGAGTCATATCCCTGTTATTATGATCACAGCTTTAAGTGAAGTTGATGATAAAGTGGAAGGATTAGAAATTGGAGCAGATGCTTATGTTGAAAAGCCTTTTAATATGAAAATTTTGATGGCAACAGCTAACAACCTTATCAAGTCTAGGCAAAGGTTAAATCAAATTTTTAACCCAAATTCAGAAGATAAAGTAAAAATCAAATCAGCTGATGATAATTTCTTATCTGAGGTGGTTCAAATAATTAAAGACAACATTACAAATAGTGAATTTTCAATTGATTTAATATCTGAGAAAACTGGGCTCAGCAGGTCAAGTTTATTTCGAAAATTAAAAGGATTGACAAATATGTCGCCTGTAGATTTAGTGATTAGAATTAAATTAAATCACGCAGCAGAATTACTTAAGAATAAGGCAGATATGAGAATGAGTGATGTGGCTTATGAATCAGGTTTTAACGATCCAAGATATTTTAGTACGTTATTCAAAAAGACCTTTGGCAAAACACCAAAAGAATATAGTATAGAGAATTAAAAAATTAAGCGGTTTTTCTTGAAGTGTATAGATACTAACTAATCAAAAATAGAAATGGCTTGTATCTTCTTTCTAGTTACCAAATATTAAACACTAATGGATAAATATTAAACATTAAAATACAGAGTTTCTCACAAATTTGTTCATATAATAAGAACTTCATATTATGAGAAAAATAGTCTTCTATATCCTGATGTTGTTTCCTGTAATTCTGGTCGCACAAGAAATCACACTTAAAGGAACTGTAATAGATAGAGATTCTAAAACACCTCTTCCAGGGGTATCTATTTTAATTAAGAAAACTTCAAAAGGTGATTTCAGTGATTTTGATGGTAATTTTGAAACAGCTACCAATAATAACATTGATTAGCCCCTTGAACAATCGTATTAATTTAAAAATGACTAAAAATAAATTCACTTTTTTATTCCTATTAATTCAGTGTTTCTACTCTTTTGGTCAGAAACCCAATATCGTCTATATATTTGCAGATGATTTGGGTTATGGAGATTTGAGTTGTTATGTTGCAAAAGATATCAATACCCCAAACATTGACCAGATTGCTAAACAAGGAATTAAATTTACAGAATTCTATTCAGCTTCATCAGTTTGCAGTCCTTCTAGAGCAGCCTTGTTAACAGGGAGATATCCACAACGAATGGGAATAAATACTGTTTTTTTTCCAGAGAGTTTTACAGGCATTCCTGATACAGAAATAACAATTCCAGAAATACTAAAAGAAAAAGGATATGCAACTGGAATCGTTGGAAAATGGCATTTGGGACATCATTATCAATATTTACCATTGCAACAAGGTTTTGACGAGTATTTTGGAATTCCGTATAGTAATGATATGGAGAGCGTTGTATATATGAGAGGAAATGAAGTAGAATCCTATAAAGTAAAACAACAATACATTACCAAAACCTATACAAAAGAAGCACAAAAGTTTATTACAAAAAACAAAGACAATTCGTTTTTTCTCTACATAGCCCATTCTATGCCACATGTTCCTCTCTATGCTTCTGAAGAATTTATAGGAACTTCTAAAAGAGGTTTATATGGTGATGTAGTACAAGAGCTAGACTGGAGTGTAGGGCAAATTCTAAAAAGTCTTCGAGAACATGGAATTTTAGAAAACACACTTATTGTCTTTTCTAGTGATAATGGACCATGGCTAGCAATGAAAGAAGATGGAGGGTCTGCAGGAGACTTAAGAGAAGGAAAAACATTTACGTTTGATGGAGGTATGAAGGTACCCACAGTAGCTATGTGGAAAAATAGAATTCCTCAAGGCATTATTAATAATGAAGTAGCCAGCCAAATGGATTGGTTTCCTACAATAGCTAATATTACAGGGAGTTCAATTCCGAAAGGTTTGGTTATTGATGGATTGGATATATCTAAGGTTTTAACTGATAAAGGAAATCGTAAAAATTCAGATTTACTCTTTCTTGATGGGAAACAATTACAGGGGTATAGAAGTGGACAATGGAAAGTAAAATTGCCGTATAAAGGTTTTAGAGGAAATAAATGGAAGCAATTAGTAAAAGCACATGACACCTTATTATTTAATTTAAACACAGACCCAGGAGAAAAAAACAATCTCTTTGAAAAGTACCCAGAAAAGGCAAAGGAAATACTGAAAGAAATGATTGAGAAGTATCAAGACATGGGAAAACTTCCTCCTTCACTTATAACCAAAGCACAAGCAGACCAAAGTCATTTTAAAAAACAATAAATCATAACAGATGAAAAATAACAGTACCTTGTATCTATTAATAATTGGATTAATCTTAACTTTTTTAAGTTGTAAAACTTCAAAATTAAAGAATGACAATGATGAAAAGCCCCCTAACTTTATTGTAATTTTAACGGATGATCAAGGTTGGAATGGAACCTCTGTTCAAATGATGGATGATGAAGTTCAATCAAAAAGTGATTACCATCAAACGCCTAATTTAGAAAAATTAGCAAATCGCGGTATGCGGTTTTCTTCAGCCTATGCCAGTGCACCAGTGTGCTCTCCATCGCGTTATAGTATTCAGTTTGGACAAACTCCAGCACGCTTAAAAATGATAAGAGTAGGGATGAATACCAAGCATATCAATCATCAAACCTCTTACACCATTCCAAAACTGTTAAAAAAAGTCAATCCAGATTATAAAACAGCTCATTTTGGTAAATGGGGAATTGGTGTACACCCCTCAGAGCTTGGTTATGATGAAAGTGATGGTATTACAGGAAATAAAGATGGCGTTTTCAATTACAAAGCAGGCGGTAAACAGTGGCAAAATAATGTTGACGAGGACCCTAAAAAAATATTTAGTACGACTGAGAGGGCAATTGACTTTCTTAAAAGACAAGCCATGTCAAATACCCCATTTTTTTTACAAGTTTCTCATTATGCTGTTCACTCTGATGTTATGATGCGAAAGGAAACACTAGAAAAATACAAAAACATTGAAAAAGGTACCTATCAAAGACATGCTGGTTTTGCTGCAATGACGGAAGATTTAGACAGTGGAGTTGGATTATTACTTGAGCGTTTAAAGGCATTGGGGTTAGAGGAAAACACGTATGTAATATATACGTCTGATAATGGCGCTGTTCCAATAATGCCTCCCAAACCTAAGTACAATAAAGGCTCAAATTTCCCTTTAAGTAGGGGTAAGTGGGATGCCATGGAAGGAGGAATTAGAGTGCCTTTTGTTATCACAGGGCCTCAAATTCTTGCTGGATTAGAGTCAAAAACACCCATTACACATTCAGATTTGCTACCCACCATTATTGATTTAGCTGGACTAAAGTTACCTCTTCAAGATGATTTAGATGGAGGAAGTTTCAAAGCAATACTTGCCAATAAAGGCAAAGGAAATGTTTCACGTTTTTCGGAAGGATTAATCTTTCATGTGCCTTATAAAAATGGAATAGCACTTAAAAGAGCACATTCTGCCATCATAATTGATAACTTTAAATTGATAAAGTTCCACGACAGTGGTGAACTTATGCTATTTAATCTTAATGAAGATTTAGAAGAGAAAAACAATCTCGCATTATCTCTCCCTAATAAAGTCCATACACTAGAGAAAGCACTAGATACTTATTTAAGTAAGGTAAAAGCTCCTAAGTGGAAGCCAGGAATTACTTGGAAAGATAAGCTTATCGAGAAAATAAATTCTTATCACTAGTTTTTATACCATACAATAGCGTTTTACTTATAAAACCCTGTAAATGTTGACTATAATTATTCGATTTGGTTAAATATTTTAACTATTTGAACAATTTTTAAATTATCAACTAGCAATTAACATATAATTTTATTGAAAACTAATATACAATGATGAAAAAATTTATTTTACTAGCAATTTTAATGGTCTTTACTTTAAATGTAGTTGCTCAAGATGATCTTACTGAAAAAGCAACTAAAATCACCAATGAGATGACAGAAGTTCTTTCTTTAAATGAAGAAAAAAAAACAATGGTTTATGAAATTCAATTGAACCGTTTTCAGGAAGTAGTATCAATACGTGAGAAATACAAAGACGATGCAGAAACAAGAAAACCTGAATTAAAAAAAGTGTACAAGCGCTTATTTGGAAAATTAAAAAAAGCTCTTGGTAAAGCCAAGATGCAACAATGGGCTGATTATAAAAGAGAAATAGGTCGAGAATAAAAATTAAATAATTAAAAACACAATATCATGATTAAAAAAATTACTCAAAATGTAACTAAATTAATTTGGCGAAATAGTCTTTTTGCTTTCGCTTTATTATTAAGTATGACTGCCAACTCTCAAGTAGTTGGTGATGAATATTTAGCAAACCCTGGTCTTAATTCAACATTAGGAACCTCTACAACTCCTTCAACAGGCGTTGATGGTAATGGTCAAATGTCTGCTTCAAATACAGCTGGTTGGACAGAATATAATTCAGTAGCTTATATTGATTCTGGTGGAACCGATGGAAACTGCCACTCTGAAGATAGAATGTTTAGGCTTTATAAAAAAGGAGGAACTTTGGGACAATTTGTAGCTCAGACAGTAACGCTTCCAGCTGGTAATTATAATTGGTCATTTTGGACTAAGTGGGGGGCAGAGGTAGATTATAACGCTGGAGCTGCGGAAAAGCCTGAATTTACAATCTCGGCTGGAGAAAGAGTTCTCCAAACTACGATTACGACTGAGCCAAATGCAATTCAAACATGGGTTGAACAAACCGGTGTTTTTAATAACCAACATGCCAGGGATATAACAATAAAGTTTTATAAATATGGTGGAATTACTAATGATGAAACAAACCTTAATCAACTAATGTTTGTTGATGATGTTAGTCTTAAATATGCAAGTCCATTTACCTATATAGAAGATGATGCTTCTTTATCTGATTTGACGCAAGGCGGAGCTACAATTGCTGGTTTTACTGAAATTAAAACTACCTATGATATATTTTTAGCAGAAGGAACAACTGTTGTTCCTACAATAGTTGCAACACCTAACAATCCAAGCGCAACTGCTGCAATTACAGCTGCAACAAGTATTCCTGGAACAACAACAATCATTATTACTGCTGAAGATGGAACAACTACTAATAATGTTTCTATTAATTTTAGCATTCCAGCACCTGGCCAAGAATTTCTTACGAATCCTAATATTAATACCACAGCAACTTCTACTGATACCGGTGTTGATGGTTCGGGTAATTTTCCTGCCCTAGGTGGTTGGGGCTCTGGAGCTAATGGTTCTTATGCACCTACCAGTTCTGGAAATGGGGACTGTCACTCTGAAGATAGAATGTTTAAATTTTTTGCAAAAAATGATGCTTTTGTCAATCAAACAGTAACGCTTCCAGCTGGAACCTATGACTGGTCTTTTTGGACTAGGTGGGCTGCATTGGTAACTTGGGCTGCTGACGGAGATGTTAAACCTAAGTTTACAATCATGACTGACGATGATGGCGATGGTACTTTTACAGCTGTCCAAACCACGATTACAACTCAGCCGACTGCAGTTAATTCATGGGTTCAGCAAACCGGCACCTATTCAAATGATATTTCAAGACAAGTTAGAATCAAATTTTCTAAAAGTGGTGGAACGGATGCTTTGCCAACCAACCTTAATGAACTTATGTATATAGACGATGTTAGTCTTAAGTATAATGGAGCAAATCTAGGTGTTTCAGATCAAGATATAATGTCAATCTCAATCTATCCAAATCCTACATCAGACTTTATATCAATTAAAGGAATTGAAAACATCAATTCTATAAAAGTATATTCAATATTAGGAGCTTTAGAAAAAGAAGTTTTCAATACCAATCAAATAGATATTTCAGAGCTTTCATCTGGCATTCATTTGATTAAAATTGATAATGGAACTGGAACTGTGTTTACTGAAAAGATCATTAAACAATAAATAAAAACATTACAAAAGCTGATAAAATCAAGTATAATCTATTTTGGTTTTATCAGCTTTTTAACTTCTTTAAAATTCAATTTTTGTATACTTTTAATAAATTATTCCTTCTGATTTTTATTTTGACGGTATCAAATTGCTATAGTCAGAATAGTAAAGATTCAAGTAAATCACCTAACATCATATTCATCTTTTCAGATGATCATGCAACGAACGCCATCTCTGCCTATGGTGGTATTTTTAAAGAATTAGCACCAACACCACATATAGACCAAATTGCCAGTGAAGGAGCCTTATTAACCAATGCCTTATGTACCAATGCAATTTGTGGACCTAGTAGAGCAGCTATTTTGACTGGAAAATACAGTCATATTAACGGGTATTATAAAAATTATAAAGGAGGAGTTTTTGATAGCAAACAATGGACATATCCACAGGAATTAAAAAAAGCGGGGTATCAAACAGCTTTGGTTGGTAAATGGCATTTAGCATCAGAACCCGTTGGTTTTGACTATTATAAATACCACCTATCTCAAGGACAACAAGGTTTGTATTGGAATCCTGTGTATAATGACAATGGCAAAAAAATTAAAGAAAAAGGGTATGCAACAAATTTAACTACTGATTTTGCTATAGATTGGCTCAATGGAAGAGAAGAAAAAGAACCTTTTTGCCTGATGTTACAATACAAAGCCCCACATCGTGAATGGGCCCCAGACACTAAATATGAAGACCTGTGGGACGATATAGAGATGCCATATCCAGCAACCTTTAATGACAATTATAAAGGACGAGAATTAACCGCTGGGAATACTGAAATGACGATGGATTATTTTTCTAGAAAAGACATGAAAATGACGCCTCCAGATTCTCTTTCTAAGAAAGAACGTGGTAAATGGCTGCGATTTGGATTTAAACCTGGCGAAATTGTAGCTCCTTCAGAGGATTTATCTAGTGAAGAGATTCGTAAGTGGAAATACCAAAAGTATATCAAAGATTATTTGGCAACTATAAAATCTGTAGATGATAATATTGGAAGAGTATTAGAGTATTTAAAAGCAAACGGATTAGAAGAAAATACCATCGTTGTCTATGCGTCAGATCAAGGATTTTTTCTAGGAGAACATGGATTCTTTGATAAGCGTTTCATGTACGAAGAAGCATTGCGTATGCCATTTATTATTCGTTATCCAGGAAAAATAAAACCAGGAACCATTGTAGAAGATATTGTTTCAAATATCGATTTCGCCCCAACTTTATTAGAAATGGCAGGTATTCCTGTTCCTGAAGCAGTCCAAGGCAATAGTTTTTTTTCCAATCTTAAAGGAAAAACCCCACAAGATTGGAGACAATCCATGTATTACCATTATTACGAATACCCATTTTACCATCGCGTTCAACCGCATTACGGAATACGAAATCAACGTTATAAATTGATTCATTTTTATTATGATGTTGATGTTTGGGAATTTTATGATCTTCAAAATGATCCGTCAGAGATGAATAATCTAATAAATTCTGACGCTCATGCTGAACGCATTGATAGTTTGAAAACTGAATTATACCGTTTGAAGAAAGGTTATGGCAATACTATGTCATTAACTGAATTGAGAAGTATTTCCGATACTGACTTTGGAGGGTTAGAATCAACTAAAAATTAGATTCCATGTTTTATACAAAAAAACAAAAAGAATTATTTAATAGAATTATGAAGCAGATAAATAAAAATGTTGAAAATAGCTCTAAAGAAAATAATAAAATGAAAATTCTAAGTAAAAAGCACCCACAAACTGATACAATAAAAATGATAGTTTTATGTGCCCTACTAATGCTATTTGTTTCTTTTAAAACAACTAAGAATGATGATCCTATATATTTAGACCCCTCTAAGTCCGTTGAAGCTCGTGTAGCTGATTTAATGAGTAGAATGACTTTGGAAGATAAAGTCTATCAAATGAATCAGTTTGTTGGGTTGGAGCATATGAAAAAAGGCAACCCAAATGATGATAAAGAAAATAATGATGCACAAGGATTTTATAAAACACTATCTGTAAATGATATTTCAAAAATGTGTGAAGAAGGAAAGATAGGTTCCTTTTTACATGTATTAACGGCTAAAGAAGCAAATTATTTACAAGAATTAGCTTTAAAATCACCACTTAAGATTCCCGTTTTAATTGGGATTGATGCCATACATGGTAATGCTTTGGTGTCCGGTACAACAGTATATCCATCACCAATTGGATTAGCATCCACATGGAATGATGATTTTTTGTATACCATTGGAAAACAAACAGCTAAGGAAATGCGCGCTACAGGAAGCCATTGGACCTTCACCCCTAACATTGATGTATTACGCGATCCTAGATGGGGAAGAGTTGGAGAAACATTTGGAGAAGATCCTTTTATGGTTGGTAATATGGGAGCTTCAATGATACGTGGATTTCAGCAAGATGATTTTACAGGCACAGAAAAAGTAATTGCCTGCGCAAAACATATGATTGGTGGAGGAGAATCAATCAATGGGTTAAATGCTGCTCCTGCAGATATTTCAGTCCGTACACTAAGAGAAGTGCATTTTCCACCTTATAAAAAAGCTATTGATGCTGGCGTATATTCCATTATGGCGGCACATAATGAGATAAATGGTGTTCCATCTCATATGAGTAAATGGTTAATGACTGATGTGTTACGTAATGAATGGAATTTTCAAGGTTTTTACGTAAGTGATTGGTTAGATATTGAACGTATTAACACATTACATCATACCGCAAAAGACATGAAAGAAGCCTCTTTTTTGTCTGTTGATGCTGGGATGGATATGCACATGCATGGACCAAAATTTACAGATGCTATTATTGCATCAGTCAAGGAAGGAAAACTTTCAATAAATCGTGTAAATGAGGCTTGCCGTAAAATTTTAACAGCGAAGTTTAAGTTAGGGTTATTTGAAAATCGATTTGTAGATTTAGAGAAAAAAGAGGAATTACTTTTTACAGAAGAACACAAAGCGACTGCATTAGAGTCTGCAAGAAAAGGAATCGTATTACTTAAAAATAATGGGATATTACCTTTACAAAAAACGACTTCAAAAAAGAAAATATTTGTAACAGGACCCAATGCAAATAATCAATCTACTTTAGGAGATTGGCATGCTGCCCAACCTGATGAAAACGTAATTACTATTTATGAAGGAATTAAAACTTTAGGAGAAACCAAAGGCTATGCTGTAAACTTTTTTAATTCTGGAGAAAATATTAGAAATATAAAAAGTTCTAAAATTAAAGAAGCTTCAGAAAAAGCCAAAAATGCAGATTATGCAATTGTTGTTGTAGGAGATAATTCTATGC
>NZ_CAJQQI010000166.1 GCF_905480415.1 uncultured Algibacter sp.
GTTTTAAAAAGTAAAAAAAGAGTTGAATTGATTTTAAAATAAAATCAAAAAAGCATTATTTTGTTAAATAGTTCCTTATTAAGATTTCCGCTCCAGTAAAGCCATATAAAACCCATCAAAACCAGATTTATGAGACAAGACTTTATTATCTTTAACTAAAGTAAAGTTTTCTCCAACTTCCGATTTTAAGAAGGTAGCTACTTGTTCTTGGTTTTCAGAAGGTAACACAGAACAGGTTGCATAAACCAGTTGTCCGCCAACTTTTACCATTCTTGAATATTGTTGTAAAATATCTTGCTGTGTTTTCTTTATTTTATCAATAAACTCAGGTTGAAGTTTCCATTTTGCATCCGGGTTTCGGCGTAATACACCCAGTCCCGAACATGGGGCGTCAATTAAAACACGGTCGGCTTTATCGTATAATTTTTTAATCGCTTTTGTAGATTCAATTACTCGGTTTTCAATATTATGAGCGCCGTTTCGTTTTGCACGCCGTTTTAATTCATTCAATTTATTGCTATAAATATCCATAGCAATAATTTGCCCTTTGTTTTCCATTAAAGCCGCTAAATGCAATGTTTTTCCACCTGCACCTGCGCAAGCATCAACCACGCGCATACCAGGTTCTACATTTAAATACTCCGCGACTAATTGAGAATTAGCATCTTGAACTTCAAAATGTCCATTTTTAAAAGCATCAGTAGAAAACACATTAGCACGCTCTCTTAATTTTAGGGCGCTAGGATGATTATCTACAAAGTCGGTTTCTATGTCTAAATCAAATAAAGTAGTTTGTAATTTTTCTTTGGTTGTTTTAAGTGTGTTTACTCTTAAAATAACATCGGCTTGTTGGTTTAATGCGGCAATTTCCTTGCTCCAAACTTCTCTACCTAATTCCTTTATGCCTATTTGGTCCATCCAATCTGGAATAGATTCTTTAAATTTTCTCGTTTTTGAAAGTTCGTCATAACGTCCTTTAATTTTTCTTAAAGGTGTGCCTTCAAAATATTTCCAATCTGGTAATTTTATACCTTTTAAAGTTGCCCAAACGGCAAACATACGCCACAGATTATCACGATCAAAAGGTTCTTTAACTTCAGCGATTTCAGCATATAAACGTTTCCAGCGAACCATTTCATATGTGGTTTCGGCAACAAAGCCCCTGTCTCTAGCACCCCAACGTTTATCACGCTTTAATAGCTGTTGAATAACTTTATCGGCATACTTACCTTCGTTAAAAATCAGGGTTAATCCGTCTATGACTGCAAAGCAAAGGTTTCTATGTAATCGCATGTTGTTTTTATGAGACCGCAAAGGTAGTTATAATGTTTATTAATATGAATAGAATATTTCTAATTAAACCTTTCTGTTTTTATTCGGTCTAAAACCAAATGACTATGACAAATGAAATTATCATATTTCAAATTATTATTTCTATTTCTTGTTTTTTCAGCATGTAGTAATGCTGAAGACGTTGCTTTTATTATTCAGGACAAGGAGGAGAACATAGCTAAACAGCCAAATATATTACTTATAATAGCAGACGACATGGGTTTAGATGCTACACCTAATTATAATATAGATGGGATTAAACCTAACATGCCTATTTTACAGTCACTCATGAGTAATGGAATCAAGTTTAATAACTTATGGTCTTATCCATTATGTACTCCAACAAGAGCAAGTATCCTCACTGGGAAGTATGGGTTTAGAACAGAAGTAACTAATGTCGGACATAACTTATCGAGTAATGAGCAGTCCATACAAAACTATTTAGATGGCATGAATTCTGGATATAGCCATGCTGTAATTGGTAAATGGCATTTGTCTGGAGATATAAGCCATCCTAATGCTATTGGAATTGATGAATACACTGGGGTATTAGGCGGAGGAGTACAGTCTTATTGGAATTGGAATTTGGTAGAAAATATGCAAAGTTCTAAATCAACAGAATACACTACCACAAAGTTTACTGATTTAGCAATTAATTGGATAGGGAGCCAAAATCAGCCTTGGTTTTTGTGGTTAGCTTATAATGCGCCTCATACACCTTTTCATTTACCACCAAGCGAATTATATAGTCAAGTTGGACTAGCTTCAGACCAATCTAGTATAGATGCTAATCCTTTACCATATTACCTAGCCATGCTAGAGGCTATGGATACTGAAATGGGAAGACTAATAAACTCGATGAGTCAAGAAGAAAGAGATAATACTTTTATTGTTTTTATTGGAGATAACGGCACACCAAACCAAGTGGTGCAAACGTACCCAAATCGTCGTGCAAAAAATAGTTTATATCAAGGAGGTGTGAATGTACCTATGGTAATTTCTGGAAAAAATGTTGAGCGAAAAGGAGTAGAAGAGGAAGCGCTTCTTTGTACGACAGATTTGTTCGCTACTATTGCTGGAATAGCTGGTTCTAATATTTCTGAAATAAATGATAGTAAGAATTTTAAATCCATGTTCAATGCACCTGGTATAACTGTTAGAGATTATGTGTACAGCGAAATTGGTGATGACATCAATAATTTGGACCATACTATTAGAAATGATAAATACAAACTAATGAAATTTAGTAGCGGTAATGAAGCACTTTATCATTTAGCAGAAGACCCTTTAGAATCAATTAATTTATTAGATGCTAACCGTCTTCCTTTATCTGAAGAAGCTCAGATGGCAAAAGAAGCTTTGGAATCTGAAATTATAAACATTAAAAGCTAATAATATAACGCTTAAATACTATGAAATATTTAAAATATTCTTTAAGGTT